>JAFUGM010000069.1 GCA_017469355.1 Solobacterium sp.
AGAATGACCTTGTTTCACTTACTGAACTTGGGGCTTCGGGAATCCTCTGCGTCAGTGGATTGAATGCCTTGCCAGATCATCTGTTGAAAGAAGATGTACCTCTGGTCTGGGTTGACCGAGTACCGGAATCTTCTAAGCCGATTCCCTGGGTCGCCAATGATGATGCGGAGGCGATGAAGGAAGCGACAAATGTTCTGATTGAAAAAGGATGTAAGAACATCCTCTTAGTTCCAGGATATCTTGCGGAACACCAGGAAAGCCCTCGGGTAAAAGGATACCGGGAGGCGCTGGAAGAAGGTGAAATTGAGTTCCGCAGTGACTATGTATTAAACCGTAAGGGAGAGCAGAGCTCAGAAACTGAAACCGAAGAACTGGTGCGGGAACACCTTCGCAAGGGAAATCCGGTCGATGGGATTATCACAAGCTCTGACCGGGCAGCCTTTGGCGCAATGGCCGCGCTTCGTTCTGTGGGCTACTATGTACCAGAGGATGTCAAACTGATATCCTTTGACAACAGTCCATATTCCACCATGGGTACACCAGCGATTACCGCATTGGATCGAAATCCAAAAGAACTTGCGGAAACCGCAAGTAAGATTCTGCTGAAGCAGATCAATCACGAACATGATTTTCCACTGGAACACCGGATTCCGGTTTCCCTGGTAAAACGAGATTCCACAAGATAGTCTTATTTCAGGAATCCGATAAACATATCAAATTCATTGCGGAGAAATGCCAGAGAGCGCTCCGCATTTTTTTCTTTCAGAACATGAAACAGTTCTTCCATCATCCGGAAGCTCTCTTCTTTCCCAAGATACCGGATGGCATACTCCCAATATGCCAGGGTAACAGTACGGAAGGAGTTGAAGAGCAGCGGAAGGATGAAGTTTCCGGAAAGGAAACAGATGTCATGATGAAATTCAAAGAAACTTAACGCAAGCGAGCGGATATCCTGATTGCTGGAAAGAAGGTTCCGGCTGCGCTCCACATCCTGACTTAAGACGGTGACTGCGTTATCATCCATGGTTTCCGCAAGCCGCTCCACTGCTTTGCCTTCAATGGCCATGCGCATCTCTAACATGTCTTCCATGCGCGCATGATCAAGAAAACTGTCATGACTGTAATTGATCAGAAGATTCAATGTGTCGATGGTTCCGTTTTTTGCGTAGTCACAGACATAGGTGCCGTGTCTTGCGTTCGTTTCCACAAAACCGAGCCGTTCCAGCTCTGCCATGGCTAAATGAACTGCGGATTTTGAAATGCGTGCCTGGGACGCAAGCTCCCGTTCGCTTGGGAGACGTTCTCCCGGCTTCAGCTCGCCGCCAATGATCATCCCGGCAATCTTTTCAATAAACAGCTCTTTTACAGTAGGAGCTTCAATGATTCCGATATCCATAACTCACCTCCGCTGGTCAAACCACAACCAATTTAAATTTAGTTTATCAGAGATGCGAAAAAGAACAACAAATATGCGTGATTCTGGTAACGCTTACAAAAATTGTGCTTATAATGATGGTGGTTAAACCAGAAAGGAAAATCCTATGGCTTTTTACAAAGATAATTATGATGTGATTGTCATTGGCGGAGCGCTTGCAGGAATGAGCTGTGCGATGCGGTTAGCTACAGAAGGGAAATCGGTGCTGGTATTGGAGCGCCATAATCTTCCTGGTGGTGTCGCAACGAGTTTCGTGCGAAGCGGAATCGAAATGGAGGCGACGCTTCACGAAATGATGTCACTCGGACAGCCGGAAGAACCGCTCTATATCCGTAAGTATCTTGATGAGATGAAGGTCGCGATCGACTGGCTGCGTGTTCCGGAGGCGTATGAACTGTATTCCCCGGAGGATGACATCGATATCGAACTTCATGCGGGAAGAAGGAGTGATGGAACATGGATCTGCGCAGATGAAATCGAGGCGCAGTATCCTGGCTCCAGAGATGAAGTCAACCGGCTTCTGGAGCTCTGCCGTAAGGTATATGAGTCCACCCTGTATCTCAATGAGCACACGCTGACGAAAGTTCAGATGTTATTGCATCATGAAGAACTGGTTAAAACAGCGGGTTATTCCGCAAAGGAAGTGATGGATCAGGCATTCCATCTTTCCGATAAGGTAAAGAAGATTCTCAGTGCTTACTGGATCTATGTCGGCCAGCCGATCAGTACGCTTCCCTTTACAATTTATTCCTTCCTCATGGCAGACTACATGATGGGCGGAAGTTTTGTCGCAAGAGGATTCTCCCATGAGATGGCACTTGCGATGCAGAACCGGTGTGAAGAACTCGGTGTGCAGTTTGAATATAACCAGAACGTAGAAAAGATTCTCGTTAAGGACAACCATGTTTATGGCGTGCGTACCTCCCGTGGAGATGAAATTCATGCGAAGTTTGTGGCGAGCGCACCCTATCCCAACACGGTATATTCAAAGATGATTGAACCGCAGTCGGAAGTTCCTGCACAGGCAAGAAAGTATGCCAATGCGCTTCCGATGTCCGTAACAAACTTCTCTGTTGTGCTTTTGCTTGATAAGAAACCGGAAGACCTGAATATTCATTCCTATTCCGTATTCTCCAGTGAAATTCCCTTTGACACCGATGTCTTCTGGGCCCAGGGGAAGAAACTTGGAAACTGGGATTACCTGACAACAATCTGCCTGAACTACGCAAATCCCCAGGCAGTACCGGAGGGAATGACTTCACTTTCCATTACGAATCTTCCGCTTCCGGAAGCCTTTGACGAGGTGACTGCGGATAATTACTTTGAGATGAAGCGTACCATCGCAAAACAGATGATTGACAAGGTAAGCAGTCATCTTGGCGTTAACCTTCTGGATCATGTGCAGGAGATCGAAATCGAATCTCCGATGACGATTGCCCGATATACCGGAATGTATCAGGGCGGTATCTACGGTTACCAGCATTCCATGGATAACTCGGTAGTTGGACGATTGGAAGATGTGGAAAAGGAAATGTACATTAAGGGACTGATCTGGTGCGCAAGTCATCAGTTAGTCGGTGATGGCATGGCATGTAATATCAATAATGGAAAGATCGCTTCCACAATGATTCTGGAAGAGATGAAGAAGGAGGCAGCGGCGAAATGAAAGTCTTTGGATTTTTGAAAGATGTGACCGGTGCCAACCGGGTTACTACCGCAAGACGCAATCTTATTAACAGCGGAAGCCCGGAGAATCAGTATCGGGATCATATTCGTGAGGTTGCGGATGAAGTTCATCCCAAGGTTACTCACGTAGTAGTGACAAAGGTGGAGGAGGTTTCTCCCACCGCAAAACGATATACCTTTGAAGCGACAGATGGAGATAAGCTCCCTCCGTTTGAGGCAGGACAGTATGTGTCATTGGATCTGAATATTGACGGTATAGAAACCACCCGTCCATATTCGATTTCCAGCGCGCCTTTCCAGGCAAGAACTGGAGAACATCCGTTCTTCCAGATCACAGTTCGTAACGGGAAACCGGACAGTGGTTATGCGGCGAACTGGATTTATGCCAATGTGAAGGAAGGCGATACCTTTACCGCTCACCTTGCGTATGGGGAGTTCTTCTATGAACCGCTTCGTGATTCCAGACATGTGGTCGCATTGGCGGGAGGAAGTGGTATTACACCGTTCTACGCAATGGCGCAGGAAATTGAACATGGGACTCTGGATATGGATCTGACCATTCTCTATGGCTCCGTTTCCACAAAAGACATTATTCTGGAACAGCAGCTCAATGCGATTCAGAGTGATCGTGTAAAGTTTGTGAATGTGATCAGCGGCGAAGAAGACTACGAAGGAGAAAAGGGATTTCTCACAAGAGATCTGATTCGCAAGTATTCATCCGAAGATACCACATACTTCGTCTGCGGACCGTTACCAATGTATCACTTTGTCAAAGGAGAACTGGATGCGCTGAACGTTCCTGCACGTCGTATCCGCATGGAAGTGTTCGGGGCTCCGCGGGATGTGACTGCGGCGGAAGGATATCCGAAGGACTTTGAACCGAAGACGTTCCGTCTTACTGTCCTGCGTGGCCAGCAGAGTGATGTGATTGACGCGGATTCAAGAGAACCGATTACCGTTGCGCTTGAGCGGGCGGGCATCCGCAACCATACCCGCTGCCGGTCTGGGGCTTGCGGGTATTGCCGGATTCGGCTAGTGGAAGGTGATGTGTTCGTTCCTGAAGAGGGAGATGGACGCAGAACGGCGGATAAGCAGTTTGGTTATGTGCACGCGTGCAGCACCTGGCTGCTCAGTGACGCAACCGTAAGAATTCCGATTCTTTAATTCAAGGAGACAAAAGACACGAAGGGGAGAGAACAGGCTCTACACATGAGTCAATATTGCAGAACCGGTCAGTCTCGGAGTGGGATCCTTATGAATTGTACAGCTATGGAACAGTCTTTCGTTCTGTAGCTGTTTTTCTTATCTAATAAGAATTTTCATGCGTCCTCGAAAACATGGTTGGTACTGACCATCGGTCAGAAAACCGGTAAAGCACAATAAAAACTATGACCTTATTTTATCTAATAAGAATTTTCATGCGTCCTCGAAAACATGGTTGGTACTGACCATCGGTCAGAAAACCGGTAAAGCACAATAAAAACTATGACCTTATTTTACAGTCAATTTCATACTG
>JAFUGM010000039.1 GCA_017469355.1 Solobacterium sp.
AGCCAGGACAGAAGGTAGTTGTTGTAGAAGATCTGATTTCTACCGGAGGCAGTGTGATTGAAGTCGTTAATGTTTTACGGGAAGCAGGGGCTGAGGTGCTTGGCATCGTGTCCATCTTCACCTATGGGATGAAGAAGGGCCTGGATCGTCTTGCGGAGGCGAACATTACGAATCATTCTCTGACAGACTTTGACACGATTGCGGAAGTAGCGGCAGAAACTGGTTATATCAAAGCAGAGGATGTGAAGCGTTTGATTGCGTTTCGAAACAACCCGTCAGATGAATCGTGGATTGGAGGAAACGCATGAGAAGTCTCATCGATGTGATGGACTTATCCACACAGGAGATTGAAGAACTGATCAATACCGCAGAGGATATCATCGCAAACCCCGATCAATACGCGCATGCATGTGACCGAAAGAAACTAGCGACCTTATTCTTTGAACCCTCTACCCGGACCCGGATGAGTTTTGAAGCGGCGATGTACGAACTGGGTGGACATGTTATTTCCATGTCAGAAGCGAGTTCTTCCAGCGCTGCTAAAGGAGAGTCGGTTGCGGATACCGCAAAGACGGTCAGTAACTACGTTGATATCATCGCCATGCGCCACCCCAAAGAAGGTGCGGCACTCGTTGCGGCGAATAATGTGAATATTCCAGTGATTAACGCAGGGGATGGCGGGCATAGCCATCCAACCCAGACACTTGCTGACTTACTAACCATTTATCGGGAGAAGGGTCACTTCAACGATTTGACGATCGGCTTCTGCGGGGATCTGAAATTTGGACGTACTGTACATTCCCTTGCGGGTGCCATGGCACGATACCCGGGGGTTAAATTCGTATTGATTTCCCCGGAAGAATTGAAGCTTCCAAGCTATGTAAAGAAGAATATCCTTCAGCCTGCTGGAATCCCATATGAACAGACGACGGATCTTGAAGGGGCGATGGACCAACTGGATATTCTCTATATGACCCGGGTTCAGCGGGAACGCTTCTTTAATGAAGAAGATTACCTGCGGTTAAAGGACCGGTATATTCTGACGGAAGAGAAGCTGAAGAAAGCACCGGAGTCCATGATTGTCATGCATCCACTGCCTAGAGTGAATGAAATCTCCGTTGCGGTGGATGATGATCCAAGAGCCTGTTACTTCAAACAGGTGCTGAATGGGAAGTATATGCGTATGGCATTGATTCTCAAGCTTTTGAAGGAGGCAGGAACACTATGAACATCGACAGTATCCAGAATGGAATCGTCATCGATCATATTTCTGCCGGAAAGGGAATGAAGCTGGTACAGCTTCTGGACCTTGATAGAGACGATATGACAGTAGCGATTATCAAAAACGTTCACTCACAGAAGATGGGAAAGAAAGATATCATCAAGATTGACGCGGATATCCCGGTTAATCTCGATGTGATCGGCTACGTAGACCCCGACGCAACAGTAAACATTATTAAAGATGGCAAGCTTACGGAAAAGAAGACCATTGAGCGTCCAAAGGAGTTGACCGGAGTCATCCGCTGTAAGAATCCACGCTGTATTACTTCCGTGGAACAGGAACTCCGCCATGTCTTCCGGTTACGGGAAGATGGGTATCGCTGTATCTATTGTGAAACCAAGGCAGAATAAGCGGTTTTGAATCTGAAATTCAAAAATGTGTAATAACTGTACATAATTCAATTAAAAAACGTGCAATCATTGCACGTTTTTTAATTTCAATATAAAATATGTATGAGAATACGACTATGTTAAGAGAGAAGCTGAACCAATTGATCGCATGGAAAGATGATCCATACAGAAAACCATTGCTTGTATATGGTGCCCGTCAGACAGGAAAGACATATCTGTGCCGGGATATCTTTGCGGCGAAGTATTTTGACAAGGTTGTATACATTGATTTCGTTACGGAAAATGAAATCCGCCGATTCATCCGAAGTCATGTGAATGCGGCCGAGATCATCCGTTATATTTCCATTCAGAAAAACATTACGATTGATGAACATACATTACTGATATTTGATGAAATACAGGAGTGTATGCAGGTGATCACCGCATTGAAATACTTCTGTCAGGAGTTCCGGCAGATACCTGTGATTGCGACCGGATCGATGGTGCGCATCCGTCTGAAACAGATAGAGCAGAATAAGCATCGGTCGGATTCAGAAGAAAGTGAAGCGCCGTTTCTGTTCCCCATTGGCAAAATCGATGAGATGAGCCTCTATCCGATGACCTTTTCCGAATATCTGTTGAATGCGAATGAATCTCTTCATACGTATCTGAAGGAGTGTTTCTTACAGCGAAAAGACCCGGGTAATGAGTATCATGAGCTGGCAATGCGCTCCTTCCAGGAATACATGTTGTTGGGAGGAATGCCGGAAGCGGTGGATCTGTATCTTACAACAGGGTCAATGCAGAGGGCATTGCAGAGTAAGAAAGTGATTTATGATAACTACCTGAATGATATGAGTCTGTATCAGATCAGCAGTGAAACACTTCTTAGAACAAGACGGGTCTATGATCATGTCTATACTCAGCTTTCAAAGGAAAACAAGAATTTCAAGATTTCTGAACTGGAGAAGAATAAACGATTCCGTGATTACTACAACGCAATCGACTGGCTTCGTGAAGCACGGGTAGTATATCCGAGTTATCAATTGAAAGAACACGTCAGTGTTCCTTTGAAGGAACAGGAAGAATCGTTATTCCGTTTGTATATGTCAGACTGCGGCCTCTTCAGTATGCAGAGTAGAATCATGCCTGAGACCATCCTGGATCAAAATACGCTGTCCGGCGTATTCTATGAGAACTATATTGCGGATGAACTGGTCGCACACGATATAGACCTGTTTTATTGGAAAGGAAAGACCAGCTCTGAACTGGAATTTCTTGTGGAACATCATGGAACTGTAATTCCCATTGACGCTAAGAAAAACAAAGGCCCCATGAAATCACTGGCCAAGTATAAGGAGATGAACTCCTGTTCACTTGCGGTAAAGGTGAGCCAGAATCATTACGGATGGAATGAAGAGAATCAGCTGTTAACTTTGCCGTATTACTACGTTTCGTTCTGGCTGGATGAACTGAACGCTTCTCCCACGATTCCACAATACTGAATCAACGTTTTATCAGGCATCATTGGCATGCATAATGTGCATTGAACAGGGCTCTCTCTTAAAGGCATTATTACGAGATTTTCCAAAAGACAAAAAATCTCGGAGTGTAATCCGAGATTTTCTTGTATTTGAAAAAATCTCGGAGTATTATGTCCATGTAAAGGTATATAAATGATTATTCGAGAAGCATATCTAAAGCAGATCAGACCGTTTTACAATAGTGATCTGATCAAAATAATCACTGGTATTCGCCGCTGCGGTAAATCGATTGTTCTTTCCCAGATCAGGGATGAACTGTCACAAAACAGCGATAATATTATTTTTTTGGACTTCGAAGATAAAGAGACGGAAAGCCAATTACCAACTTGGAAGCATCTTCTTGATTACGTGGAAAAAAACCGAAAAGAAGGGCTTTGCTATGTATTCCTGGATGAAATACAAGCAGTGGAAGAATGGGCTGAAGCAGTGAAAACTTTGAGAGTCCGAAACTGCTCAGTGTTTATTACAGGCTCTAATTCCAAGCTGCTATCAGGAGAGTTTACCGACCATCTTTCCGGCAGATTTGTTTCTTTCCGTATTTATCCGTTTGTTTATCGAGAACTGAAAGAATATGCATCCGAGCTGAGATATCCTCTCAGCACAACGGATTATCTGATCTGGGGAGGATTTCCGAAGCGAATCGAATTTCAAAACAGCGATGCGCAGAACGCATATCTTCGAGATCTCAAGGAAACGATTGTCTTCCGGGATATCATTATCCGCAAGCGGATCAATAAGCCCGATGAGTTCAGAAAGCTTGTGGACTATGTTCTCATCACGAATGCAAGAACCTTTTCGGTTAGCAGCATTACAGATTACATGTGTAGAAACGAATCCAAGGTGACCGACAAGACAGTCAAGAAATGGATGGATTATCTGGAGGAAGCATATCTGATTTCGCATCTGAGCAGATATTCTACAAAAGCAAAGCGAGCGCTGGATTATTATTACAAAGTGTTTGACGCAGACGTCGCATTCAACTCGCTGGAAGTGTTTGATAACCGATATGATCTGAGTCATAATCTGGAAAATATCGTTTTCAATGAGCTGACGTATATGGGCTATCATGTTTCCGTATTCATTACCGGCAAAGGAAGAGAAATCGACTTCCTTGCCGAGAAGGATGGAAAGAAATACTTTGTTCAGGTGGCACTGAGTGTTGCGGAAGAAAAAGCATGGCAGCGGGAGATGCGGCCTTTTGAGGAATTGTC
>JAFUGM010000040.1 GCA_017469355.1 Solobacterium sp.
GGCAAAGGATGGTCCTTAGTCGAAGTGGTGATACGCTGCACATAGTTCATGCGTGCTTTTGACCCGGCTATAGCCGCAACGTCGTTCCACTCTTTAAGCGCCACTTCGATATACCAGTCGACCGCTTGTCGATAGAGATGCACAGTCGGCTTGAAAACATCGTTATAGCCTTTGATTTTAATACTGTATGTGCTTACGATCTCCAAGGCGGTCTCCTTTCGCTTAGTAATATTTTAACACTTTATAGAGTTATTGTAATGTCCATCACAAAACAGTAATCTCCGCTAACCCCATCCTTCACTATCGTTTAGAGGAAGGGGACTGCGCGGCGGTGTTTTCGTTCAATATAAGAGAATTTGTTGCCAGAAATCTCCGCATTTCAACAAATGCTCTCATGATTCCAATACTTACTTTTATAGCCACATCGCTTCGAAGTATGGCGGAAAGCATCGATATTCCTTGTTCTGTAAACGCATATGGCATATATCGTCTGCCACCACGCCCATCTGTATTTTCATCTTTTGAGATGCCATTTTGGCATCTCAAAAACTCTTCCTCCGTCAACTGGAAACAGAAGTCTTCAGGAAATCGTTTTTTATTGCGTTTCACTGCACGATTCATAGCTCCTGTTTCAACCTGATAAAGCATCGCAAGATCAGTGTCAAGAATGACCTGCTTTCCTCTGATTATGTGAATCAAGCTACTTACGGTTACACTCGTAACTTCAATCTCCGTATCGTATGTAACCTCAATGATTTCTTTTTTCGTTGCCATATAAACGCCCTCTTTTGCAAGATTTCACTTTGAGGTACAAAATTGGAACCTCAAACAGTTTATCTCCCCACATTCCAATCTATTCCTGCGAAATCACGAATCGTGACTTCACGGAAATTATCCTTCTCTATTCTCGTACACAGGCACCTCACCTCTCGTCCCTTTCTTCATAAACGAGACGGACGTCATAGCTCAGTTTCTCACCCAGGTTCCGAATCTTTTCAAACATCATTGACTATTCTTTAAGCGGCTCGCATCGCTCCAATAAGTCTTTATCCTTCCCTTCAGGGCTAATGTCCACGATACGGACTCGAACAGAAATATCCGATGGATCCAACGATGTAGGTAAGAACGCATCACTCAGATACAAATAATCCTCTTTGGGCGCATGGTCTCGACCGTTGTAAAACATGAATAGTTTAGGCAGGGGAATTCGATACAGCTTGTTTTTGTAAAGCGCGTTTCGATCATGATCTCGGATATTTCTGGCGAATCGATCCGTTACATAAAACAGCTCTCTGAGTGGCATATTCGGATTCCACGAAGACTGATTTTCAAGCACATTAAGCTGGTTGTAAATCAGAAATGACGCATCATTCTTTAGATGAATGAAAAGCGTCTCCTCAATGGTGTTGAACTCGATTGCGTCAGGATCAGAATAATCCGTTCCATTCAAAGCGTTATACAAATTCAATGCATACTGTTTGTACTTTGGATTTCCAAACAGATATCGGAATAGACGATCTTTATGCTGAACCTTATCAATTGATAATTTAGACATAGTGGAATACTTCATAATTAAGCCCTCCACTAGATCTATTTCCGCAAAATTTCAAATTCCCCGCTAATCACACAGATTTTTCATAAAATGTCGCATATTCCTGTTCAATCCAGGCCATTAGAAGATTAACAATCTTCTCCTGCTGAACCGCATTCAGTTCCGTATGCTTGGGAACACGGTACCATTTGTTCAAACAGCCTCTGCAGCAACAGGCACAGGCGTGCTGCGCACGAAATACCGGATGTCCACGCATCGGCGTCTGCTTACCGTCATTCAACGGTTCGGCTGGAGATAATCGTTCCCTCACAAAATCCTCGCAATGACTCCGAATAGTATCCATTCCCTTGTCTTGTATATATTCCACATCCTTCTTTGTCAGGTGAAATGAAGCACGGAAAGAAGAATGGGAAAGTCGCTCCAGGGCGTCGTTAATTGTCATGGTTCTATGATACGCCCTGCTTGAAGCAGAATTCACGTTTTCACTTCCACCACCTCCATTCGAACGTGAAATACGCTTGCGATACGAGTATGTTTGTTTTATAATCAGAACTGCTTCACGGCGACTGTGGTGAAGTTGGTTAACACACTGGATTGTGGCTCCAGCATTTCGTGGGTTCGAGTCCCATCAGTCGCCCTGATATTGATAGATCAACCGCAATGCCTGCGGTTTTTATTTTTCTGCCAGTTCTTAGAACACCGATTCCATGACAATTGAAGCCTTCTCTACACAAGTTTCACAAGCCTTGTCTTCTGAACAAGCCCCGTTTATCCAGTCTGGGAATCCCCATTCCTTATGAGGAAACCACAGGATGATGGTTCTGAACCCAGGACAGCGAAATGGAATTCTGTAACTGATTGGCACAATATGTGCAAGTTTCGATATTGTTGTTTTCATAGTGTTATTTTATCACTAATTCTTAAGCGCTGCGATCACTTCCTGTTTCATCTCTTCTCTGTGTTTCCAATTCGTAAGAATCTGTGTCCTGATCGCGGATGATTCTTGTTTCATCCATTTCTGAATCCGCATATGAAAAGCGTCTGTACGTTGGTGTTACAGACGCTTTTCATTCATCATTTACAAAGGGGATTTATGCAAGACCGGGAAAGGGAGTCCGGCCGTCTCAGGAAAGCTCTCATATTTCCTTCGACACTGTTATGTTAAGACATAAGGGTTTCAGAATTATGTCAAAACTATGTGGAATTATGTGATTTACACTTCTTTCTTTTCCAGAACGATATACCAGGGATCCCGGGTTCCGATGTTATACGCCTTCGCGAAGTTTCCCTGGTTAATCGCCAGTCCAATATGATCCATGGAATTAACATAGAGAAGAGGTTCTCCAATTTCCACATCCGCAAAGGTATGGCTGAAATTCACAAAGGAACGATACATTCTTGTCTTGCCATTGTATATGGAGACATCAATGACATCTCCTGGCTGTATGCCAAGGCGTTCAAACAGTTCTCTTGAAATATTTGTCCAGAGACTTCCAAACCGTACATCCAGCGTCTCAATCATTCCTCGGACCTTAGAGTCTGTGACAATCGGTTCAATGCCCTGGAACAGGCGAAGCTCGTCTTTGGAAATTTCCGGTCCGATCTCTTCCACACGCACTGTTCCAGAAGCCAATAACGCGCCAGTATAAGCATAGATATCCCGTCCATGAAAGGTATGGGAATTTTCACTGTTCTTTCTTCGTCCAACTTCTTCAGAGATTTCAAATACCCGGCGTATCCCGATGGACCGGGCAATATGGCTGATGGACCCATTATCCGGAGAAACAATGTATTGTCCCTTCCTTGTTTCCGCAACGATACTTTTCCTCTCACTGCCTACACCTGGATCCACCACCGTCACAAATACGGTTCCCTCTGGCCAGTATGGCACTGCCTGAAGCAGACGATAGGATGCCTCAAATGAATCAAACGGTGGAATATCATGCGTCAGATTATATATTTTCAATGTCGGATCTACGCATAACGCAACACCGGTCATCGCCGCAACAGCGCCATCCGAATATCCAAAATCACTTTGAAATACAAGCAGTTTATTCATTATTCTTTTCCCCCTGTCAGTTCTACATTCCAACCATTGCCAAAACCCACACCATAGGTATCCATGAAGTTTCCCTGATTACAATCCAGGGACAGATATCTGGAAGAACCGCAGTATAACACCGGTGCTCCGATCGGTACGGCCCCAAAGGATGCGGCATATAAAACATCCTCGTTAAATACGGTTTTTCCATTATGGGTAATACATACCCGCACGTTGGTTCCTTCCGCAATACCCAATCCCTTCCACTCGGCATTGGTGATATTAAACTGGACTCCTCCAAAGTGTTTCAACCCAGTCATCACATATCCTTTGGCCATGCGATCGCCAAGAATCGGTTTGCGGTGATATTCTTCGCATTCTACGATTTCTTCCACTGGATAAACCGGGCCGATACCCGCAAAGGAAATGCGGCCGGACGCAAGCTTTGCGGCTGTATAGCCAAAGAGATCTCTTCCATGGAATACTTCGACTTCTTCTTCCGGATGAAACCGATTTACAGTCTCATCGATTTCCCTTACTTCCGCAATGCCAGGATGATATTTCAAATGCGTTAAAGTACCGTTATCCGGCGTAATCACAACAATCCCATTGTTCAGCTTCGCCGCCGCTGCTCTGCGCGTTGTCCCAACTCCTGGGTCAACCACAGATACAAAAATTGTATCGTCTGGCCAATATGGCACAGTGGAAGCGAGTGAAAGACTCGCCTCCCATGGATCAAACTGTTTGATCTCATGACAGAGATCAACAATCTCCAGTTCCTTATCCACCAGCTTGATTACGCCCTTCATGGACGCAACCGCATTCCATGTATTGGAAAAGTCGGTCTGTAATACGATGATCGGTTTCATAACGTACCACCTCCCAGCAGTTTCAGTGTGTTGTAATAAATCTTCAGTGCTTCATACAGATCCGCAAGCGGAACGGATTCATTCCGCTGGTGCTGGAGTGCTGGAGTTTCTTCTTTTAAATCTCCAAAGTTTACGCAGTGTCCAAACACCTTGGAATAGGACACTCCACCGGAAATCTTCATTCCACACGGTTTTCCCGTTACCGCTTCATATGCCTGTTTCAGCGGTATAAGAAACGGATCATCTTCCTTAAGAAGCGTTGGAGGATCATCATACGGCATCGTCACCCGCAGAGAAGGAAGTGCCGACTGAAGTGAGGAATGAATCCATTCAGACGTACACCCATAGGGGTATCGAATATCAATCTGCGCATAGAGTGTTCCGTCATTGATCTTAAGTACGCCAAGATTCATGGACAGCTTTCCCATGGGTGGAATTTCTGCCGCAATCCCAGCGCCTTCTCCATACGGATCTTCAAATACGTTAAAGAGTTCTTCAAAAATCACTTCCCCGGTAAGATCA
Source organism: Solobacterium sp. (assembly GCA_017469355.1). GTDB lineage: Bacteria > Bacillota_I > Bacilli_A > Erysipelotrichales > Erysipelotrichaceae > Bulleidia. The sequence continues at coordinate 4,985 of JAFUGM010000040.1, forward strand.
CGCAGCACCTTCAGAAGATCAACGGTCGCATTATGACCATCCTCTGGACGTGAGGCATGGGCGGAAATCCCTTCCGTGGATAGAACAATATGGTCTTCATATTCCTGAATCTCAGTAGATATTTGAGACAACTCTCCCTGAATCTCAAACGAACGTGGCAAAACCGCGGAGGCATGCGGAGAAATTACATTGCATTGTACGCCACCTTCCAGGCGCTCTACTACGCCACGATAGTCCCCTTCCACTTCCAGCATCAGTGCACCTTTTTCACCGATGGTAATCGGAAAGCTTCCATCCGGAGTGAACGCGAATTCCGGCATTCCCGCAAGTTCCACATACCTGCGCATATCTTCCATCGTGCGCTCTTCATCGCTGCCATATACAAGACGGAGTCTGCGCTTGGGCTGAAAGCCTTCCTCTTTCAGGCGTTTCAAAGCGAGAAATGTCAGCCATGCGCCGCTTTTCATATCCTGTGATCCGCGGGCAATAATCCTTCCATCCCGAATGATCGGTTCAAAAGGATCACTGTCCCAGTGATCCCCAGGTTCTACCACATCAAGATGTGAAGCGATATCAATCCGCTCTTCTCCTGCCCCAAAGGTTCCGCTGACACATACATTGTCATAAACCTCGGTCTCAAAACCAGCACGGTCCATCTGTTCTTTCATAAACATCAGGGCATCATGAACCGGTTTCCCATATGGAGTATTCTCAGTAACTGTGGATGGCTGATAAACAGAAGGAATGCGAAGCAGATTCAGAAAGTCTTCTTCGTGTTCCTTCCATACGGTTGAACAGGTTAACTGATCCATGGGCACCATACCTGATACACGGGCGGATGGATGAATCCCCGGACCACAAATACTACAAATACTACCACAAGGATGAGGATGACCGGCCGTAAGATCCGGTCCCCATCCGTATCTTCATGTTCGGAATAATACGTCCGTTTCTTACCCTTCCCAAAGCCACGCAAGTCCATCGCATTCGCGATATTTCCTACACGATCGAAGGATGTGATGATTAACGGCGCAAGAATCAGAACATTCTGTTTCAGACGGGTAATGAGACCGGTTTTCTTGGAATCCAGTTCCATTCCTCTAGCCTGAATGGAGATCTTGATATTGTGAAAATCCCGGGTGATATCCGGAATATACCGGAACGCCAACGAAACAATCGTACAGATCTTGTAGGGAATCTTAATGGAATAGAGTCCGGCTGCCATCTCGGAAGGTGTGATGGAAGAAATGAAGACCAGCGACAGGATAAATGTCGCCATGAACTTCGTAAACCGGACAAAGAAATACCACATGGTTTCTGCCGTGATGATATAGAACCTGGACAGCCGGGCAAGAACGGTAGAACCTCCCACGACGCCAAGTCCATAATCCGGCTCAACCAACCACATCAGAAACAGATTGAAGAGGTTTACCAGAATGATGAATCCAAGTACACCCCATACCTTTTTCCAGTCTGGCTTCAATGAGATCAGAGCTGTTATGAATAACAGCAGTAATGGAAGAATAAGTCGGATATCCCAGGTCTGAATCAGAAGAAGAATCAGAATCAGGAAGAGCCGCACCTTGGTTTTCCCCGTCAGACGATCAAGAAAGGTCTTTCCCGGTTTGACGTTAATGAACAGTCGTTTCGTGTTCATTCCGGATCCTCCTTTCTTCTTCGATAAACGCATGAATAAACTCCTCAGGAGGAATTCCGGCCTTTTCTGCCAGGGTTACTAATGAGGTTTCTTTCAGATTTGCCTTACGAATCACTTCTGTGTCGGACAGCACTTTGAATACATTGTCATCCGCAATCAGCTCCCCATCAGAGAACACCAGGGAGCGATCGGTATATTCAATCGCCAGATGCATATCATGCGTAATAAACAGAATCGTAATGTGATATTCACGGTTCAGCTGTTCCAGAAAACTCATGATTTCTGTGTAATGATGGTAATCCTGTCCTGCCGTAGGTTCATCGACAATCAGAATGTCAGGACGCAGACTCAGGATGGATGCGATGGTTACACGCTTGCGCTGGCCATAGCTTAATACCGCAACCGGCCAGTTGCGCATTCCATAGAGATCACACATGCGAAGCACCGATTCCACATTGGCGTCGATTTCTGCCTGCGGATACTCATTCAATACCATCGCAAGCTCTACTTCTTCCTTGATGATATCCTTAATCAGCATCTGATTCGGATTCTGCATGACATATCCGATCAGCTTTCCAATCTCCCGGATGGAAAGTTCCAGAACATTGGTTCCCTTGAAGGTAATAGAACCCTCCTGTGGACGCTCAATACCGCAGAGAAGTTTTGCCATGGTGGATTTACCGGCACCGTTTTTTCCGATAACGGAAATCCGTTCTCCCTTATGAATATCAAAGGAAATATGATTCAGTGCCTTCACGGATTCATAGCTGAAGCTGACATCCCGCACTTCCAGAATGACTTCCTCTGAAACAACCGGATTACTTAAGGAAGCACGATGTGTTTCAAAGTGTGACTTCAATGCCTGTTCATACCGACTGATATCAATCGTATTGATATCCTCGAGATGATCTTCCCTGTCAAAGACAACTCCGGCATTCTTTAATGCGCTGATATACAGTGGTTCCCGGATTCCGCTCTCCTTCAGGATATCGGAACGAAGCAGTTCATCTGGTGTTGTATCAAGCGCAATCTCACCGTCACTGACCAGAATGACCCGGTCCACATGACGATACAGTACATCTTCCAGGCGATGTTCAATGATGATGACCGTCCGCTCCTGTTCCCGCTGAATCCGGTCGATCAGATCGATCGCGGTATTCCCCATCGTTGGATCCAGCGCCGCAAGAGGTTCATCAAATAACAGAATATCAACCCCGTTATGCATGACTCCGGCCAGGGCTACCTTCTGTTTCTGACCACCGGAAAGGTTATATGGAACTTCGGACAGGAAGCCATCAATATCCGCCGCTTTAGCCGCGAGCTCCACCTTTTCCAGCATCACACTGCGTTCTTCGGCATCGTTCTCAAGAGAAAAAGCGATATCCTCGCCTACGGACAGTCCGATGAACTGCGCATCCGTATCCTGCTGGACCGTACCGACATGCGCACTTAAGGTGAAGATATTCGCTTCTTTTGTTTCGATGCCGGCTACTTTACATGAACCCTTAATCTCGCCTTCAAAGGAAAACGGAATCAAACCGTTGATACAGTTTCCCAGCGTAGACTTTCCGCTTCCGCTTGGACCGAGAATGAGTACTTTTTCTCCCTTGTTTATCACAAGGTTAATATGTTTCAATGTGTCCGCATTCTGAGATTTATATCGGAAGGAAAAATCTTTGAATTCAATTACCGGCTCAGCCATTGTCAGTCTTCCTGGCTAAGGTTCGTGCTGCGCGCATTACGCTTCGCAAGCAGGAACAGCAGAGGAATACCGATAATAATCTGTACACTTGCGTTACCGATGACAGCTGCCCATGCCTGACCCCAGGTGATTGTGAGTTCCTGGCTGTAGAACAGGTAGGTAAGCAGCGGTGTAACTACACCGAACGCGATGAGGTTTCCAACAATAACGGTTACCGCATAGATGACAGCCTGCTTGGTAGTGAACACGCCATCGTTGATCTTTGCGCCATATAACGGAAGCAGACCAACGAAGAATGCGAGTACCGCATTACCAATGGACCAGTCAAACCAGAAGCCCCAGCCGCCGATCAGGTCGGAAATGACATTACCGAAGAATGCGGCTACTGCGGCAGGCAGCGGGCCAAACAGCGCACCGACGATGACATCAACGATCATTGCGGTGGTAAGTGATGTGTTAGTGAAAATGCGGATTCCGCCGAAGTTCATAAGAACACCAAACAGCGCTGCGCCGATCGCGATACCGACAACGGTCTTTGTGTCCCATTTTCCTACAAGCAGTGATCCTACGGATTGTTTTTTCTTTTCTGACATAATCATGTCCCCCTCTTCTGTTGTGTCATGAGTATGGCGCACAATATCCCCTTCGTGCGCTTCGTTCATCAACATTTTTTATATACAACTCGGCAAATTTGTTGTCAATAATATGCCCAATACCTTCCTGCTATATCTGCTTATAGCTCGTAGAGGTCAACTCCGGTATCTCCGTCAATCTCCTTTAACTTCACCGCCACAAGCTCGTTTCGAGCCGTTGGAATATTCTTTCCTACATAATCCGGGCGAATTGGAAGTTCCCGATGACCGCGGTCAATCAGCACCGCAAGCTGAATCGCTTTTGGCCGGCCATGCGCAAATACCGCTTCAATCGCTGCCCGTACTGTTCTGCCGGTAAATAACACATCATCCACAAGTACGAGAGTATAGTCAGAGATATTCACCGGAATCAGGCAGCCACCGGTTTTTGGCAGATCTGAAATCTCACTCAGATCATCCCGGTACAGAGAAATATCAATATGCCCTACAGGTACATCCACTCCCTCAAACTTTAGAATATTGTCATGAAGAATCGCTGCCATGGGGATCCCACGGCGCTTGATTCCAAGCAGGCATACATTAGAAGCTCCATTATTCTTTTCAATGATTTCATGCGCAATTCTGGCCAGAGAACGCTCCAGCTGTGATTCTTCCATTACGGTTGCTTTACGTTTCATGAACCTAATTTACCACATTTCCTCAAGTCTCAGACCGACTGTTTCAGCCAGGCGGAAAGGATCCAAGCGATTTTTCTGGAATGCACGATATAGGAGCCATGATCTTCTCCCTGAAGAAGGCGTAATTCTGCGCCTGGAATCGACTGAGCAATCTGTGTTGTCTCATTGATGCATACAAGATCATGATCGCCCGCAAGCACCAGTGTACGGGCAGAAATACAGCTGAGCTCAGAAGTTGAAATCTGTGGTTCTTTCGTCATCAGTATCATCTTAGGGTCTCTCGTTGCCCATGCGGAGAAGCAGATCAAACTCCGCGCCGGCTGTATTACACCTTCTGGGGTAAGATTTGCCCCACTCACCACAAGATCCGTGATTCGATCATTATGTTGCGCTAATAAAAGGCCGATAATTCCTCCATCACTGAACCCATAGAAGATCACATCCCTAAGATCCTTCTGAATCAGAAACGCGGAAAGATCATCTGCCATATCCTGATAGTGAAGTTCCGCAGTACCGGTGCTTTTTCCATGAGATCGGGAATCAATCAGAATGACACAGTATTCTCTCGACAACACCTCCGCCGCCTCAAGGAAGATGGTATGATCCTCCCCATTCCCATGAACCATAAGTAACGGACGACCTGTTCCCATCTCTTCATAGTAGAGTGAAATTCCATTGACCTTGGCAAACATGACACACTCCTCCTGTCTCTTTTCTTCAGTATACCGAGGAATGTGTTTCATTCCTCCTGTGAAAGTTCCACAAGTTCCGGCTCCTCTGAATACATGATTCGCTTCAAATAGCTCAATAATGGCGTTCCTTCCTTCAGCACCGCTTCCTGCGCAGTGCTGTCATAGGTTGAAACACTTGCGATTAAACGCACTGATCCAGCTGTTTCCGCAGCAGAAAGATAGGGAAGGTCATCCTTATTTACCGCAAGAATCGTGAGATATGGAGTCCCCTGGGATTCCGGATCATCCAGGTCCAGCCCCTTGTGGTCTTTCACTGCGATTACTCTGGCATTTTCAATCAGGCATCCGCTGACCGGACTGCCATCCCGATCACTCATAGACGCATAGATATCCACCTTCTGCCCAGGCAGAATGGTTCCACCCAGTTTTGCCAGATCGGTTTCCAGGGTATACGCACTCTGTCCTTCCCGCAGCTGCGCTGTTGGATTATCCGGCAGATCCGCTTCCTTTACCAGCATTCCCTTATAAAATGCGGAGCCGGCGGGAATCTTTCCCTGAATATCGGTATACATTCCGATGATATCCTCTTTTTCAGTGATCGTATGATCCAGAAGATATGCCGCAGGGATCTCCGTTTCCAATAGATCCTCCTCCTGCAGTTTTGTGCGGGGTGGAATGTCGCGGGAAGCAACATAGACCGGTGTAAGGTTCAGTATGGATGTGGCTCTAAGTTCTACCGACGCAAGAAACAGCATCACCAGCACCACAGATACCACCATTACAAGTACACATTTAACAATCAGTTCCTTCTTCATGCGAAGCACCTCCATATTTGTTATTGCGGGAAAAATGGAAATTCCTCACAGAAAATGAAAATGCGGTTCGATATGAATCGATTTCCGCATTCTTCTTATGTTGGGAATCCTTGTGACATTCAGTTACTCCGGAACCACTGTAACAAAGCATACCTCATAACTTCGAGCATCTCATTCAGTGCAGAAAACACAATAACCATAGAAGGTCTTATCGATACATCTGTTTTCTGTGATGAAGATAATAGGTCACTTCAATCAAACAGCAGGCCATCCAGCCAACCGGATAACCGAATCCTACCCACATTGGGGTATTCACAATGAAATGCGTCAGAAGATACAGATAAACCTGGCGTATCGCCACAAAGCTTACCAGCATGATGATCATCGGACCCCGGGAATCCCCGGCTCCCCGCATCGCCGCCGCAAGCACGTGGTTTACCGCATTGGCAATTAAGAACAGGACATTGGTTCGTATAAAGAGCACGCCTGCCTGAATCACTGCCTCCTCCTTGGAGAATAATGCGATCGCACCTGGCGCAAACGCCATGAGAAGGAAGGAGATCACAGCCGTTACCCCGGCAGAAAGCAGTACGACCGTAACCGTCCCTTCCTGGGCACGTTTGAATTTCCCAGCTCCGATGTTCTGTGAAACAAAGGTCGTGGCAGCCATCGCAAAGCTCTGCATTGGCAGCATAATAAACTGATCCATCTTGTTGTATGTACTCCATCCAGCCATGACATCCGAACCAAAGTAATTGATGTACGATTGTACAAATACATTGGAAAAGGATGTGATTACCGATTGAATGCCGGCTGGCAGTCCTACCTGAATGATCTGCCCCATCGTCGGCATATCCACATGAAGATCATTCCATGATAAGCGGTATACATCCTTACTGCGGCTGAGCAGAAGCAGAATCAATACCGCCGAGATAAACTGTGAAATGATAGTCGCATACGCAACACCCGCAATTCCGCCATGAAAAACAATCACAAAGACAAGATCGAGAACAATGTTCAGCACACTGGTCAGAATCAGAAAATACAGTGGGTGCTTCGTATCACCAACAGAGCGCAGAATTCCACTTCCCATGTTATAGATGAGCAGACCGCTGATCCCCGCAAAATAGATGCGAAGATATGTCGTACCATCCGGAAATACATCAGCAGGCGTATCCATGAATCGTAACATCGGTTTTACGCCAACTACTCCAAGCACCGTAAACACCGCACTGATCAGAAATGTCATCATCATGGTTGTTTCAATTGCGGTATGAAGGCGGTCTTTCCTCCCTGCCCCAAATGCCCGGGCAATCACAACCGAAGCTCCTACGGAAAACCCGTTAAAGAAAAACACGGCCATGTTGGTAATCATGGAGGTAGAGCCGACTGCGGCCAGCGCTTCCTTTCCCACGAAGTTTCCAACAACAACCATGTCTACGGTGTTATATAGCATCTGAAACACATTCCCCAACATGAGCGGCAGAGAAAACAAAATCACCTGCCGTATGATCGGCCCTTCCGTCATATTCATACTGGATGTCTTATGTGCTGTGCTCATCTTCGTTACCCCGATCATTGTAGTACGGGAATCAGGGAATGACTATTCATGTGATAGCGAATATCTCACCTTCCCAAAGGAAAAGACCGCTTCACTGTCTTCGTTCTGAAGGCAGTAACCCGGTCTCTTCCTTTTTTGCTGATTGAGGTATGTTACAGGGGCTTGAAGGTATTATGAGACCCCAGTGACACCATGGTGATACAAGATCATCTGGATGGAAGAACTTATGCTTCTTTTGGATGATCCTTCAGATATTGCTTGATCGCTTCCTTGACATCAGCTTTGGATGGCTTACATTTATCAATATTTCCAGATCCATCCGCAAGTGCCGCAGCCATACCCGAGCATCCCGGATATCCGCAGCCACCACAGTTATATCCCGGCAGCATCGCAAGCAGTTCTTCCTCACGGTGATCCGGTTCCACATGGAACTTCGTCGCCGCAAATCCAAGCACGAGCCCTACTATCGCGCCCAGTGCCAACATCATTACAACCGCTTTAATCATTCGTTTTCCTCCCTGTCATTCTGACGAATACGTACTGCACAATCTGTGATTCCGCATCCGGCACAATCCGGTTTAAGCGACTCACAACCTTCTGGTACAGGTGTGTTTTTATTTGCGACATAGAGCCATGCGTTTAGTCCCAGCAGGGCAGCCGCAATCAGAATTGCCACAATAACATTCATACTCAGACAAGTCCCGCAAATGCGGAGAATGCGATTGCCATGATCGCCGCTACGACAAAGGCGATCGGATTTCCCTTCCAGGCCTCTGGCGTATCGCTTCCCGCAAGACGTTCACGAATCGTCGCGAAGATCACCAGCACCAACATGAAGCCAGCTGGAACCGCAATGGAATTCACGAGTGTCTCAATGAAGTTGTATCCCTGAGAAATATTATCCAGCGCGACGTAGAGTACCGCACAGTTGGTAGTAATTAACGGCAGATAGATTCCCAGTGACTTATACAGTGAGGGAGAGTTCTTCTTGATGAACATTTCCACAAACTGCACAAATGCCGCAATGAGCAGAATGAAGCAGATCAGCTTCATGTACTCCAGGCCCAGCGGTACCAGGCAGTAATAGTACAATGCCCAGGACAGCACAGAAGCACCGAAGATAACAAAGATTACCGCGACTCCCATACCAACAGCCGAGCTGAGTTTGGTAGAAACTCCCATGAACGGGCACATTCCGATAAACTTCGACAGAATAACGTTGTTAATCAGAAGCGCGGAAAGGAATAATGTTAACAGATTCATATCACGCAGCCTCCTTTACCTTGGCTTTCGCCGCATTCGCCGCCGCAAGCTTTGCCGCATCGGCCTTTGCCTTAGCAGCAGCCTTTTCCTTCTTCTCATCGTTCAGCTTATATGCCGCAACCAGTGCCGAGAGCACCGCAAACGTCAGGAACGCACCAGTCTGTGTTGTAAATACCGGGATTTCAAACGCTTCCGGAATCAGACGAAGTGAGAAGATCACCTGGTTATTCATTGGATTGGACAGTTCGATGACTCCCGTCCCAAGCAATTGACGAATCAAGCTCATCGCAAGCAGCGAGAACGTATAGGAGAGGCCCATCATCAATCCGTCTTTTGCGGACTCAGCCACATTGTGGGAACAGGCATATGCCTCTGCCCGACCGAGAATGATGCAGTTGACGACGATCAGATCAATGAAGGTGCCCAGGGTGCTGTAGAGCTCCGGGGTATATGCCTGCATTAACATGCCGACCACTGTAACAAGCGTCGCTATTACAACGATATAGACCGGAATATGAATTTCATCCGGTGTTAAAGGAGCGATCAGAGAAATGACGATATTGGAAATGGTAAGAACAACAATAACTGCTACACCCATTCCAATCGCATTATTGAGGGTGGTAGTAATTGCCAGAGTAGAACAGATTCCAAGATACAATCCAAATACCGGATTGTTGTAAATCATCTCTGACCAGAATCCACGTTTCTTTACAGGTTCACTCATACGTGCCTCCTTCAGTGCGAAGCGTTAAAGAGCGCTTTCGCTGCTTCAAAGCCCTTTTGAATTGCGGTGGAAGTAAGGGTTGCGCCCGATAAGAGCGGAGCGGTATCGGAACTTGTCAATGCGTCGATCTCGGAAACATATTCCTCTTCGAAACAACGTTTTCCAAATCCGGCCGTTTCATTTTCTTCCAGAACCTGGAAGCCGCCAACCGATCCATCCTCATTGAACGCTAACAGGAAGGTAAAGCCATCTGCGTTATAACCGGTGCCCTTTACCTTGTAAATCATGCCAAGACCATCGGCGCTGTATACGCCCTGAATCATACCGCTGTCGTCGGTATAATCCACTGCCGCAAAGCTTGCGCCGGGATAGATCTTTTCAAGATTTGCCTTTTCATTTGCGATTGCCGCTTCGGAAATAATCGGTTCGGTAATCGCATTGACGCCTGCCAGAAGAAGTCCGCATACCGCGCAGAGAATACCAAGCAGGACTACTTTATATAACGTACTTTCACGGTTCATATCAGTCCTCCCCGGCAGCCTGCAGTGCTGCCTGAGCCATTGCCGCAACGGAGCGGGTCGTAAAGGTCGCTCCCGAGACAAGGTTTACGTCATCTTCAAGGCCTTTGCCTTCAAACTGCGCCAATGCTGAAGCACTGGTTGCCTGGTCACCAACCCCAGCCGTATCACCGAAGTTTGTAAGTTCAATGCCTGTGATGGTTAAGGTGTCTTTATCCACAGTGACATATGCTTCATTGTTGGAGTAATCGCCATCCGCATTTGTCACAAGGCCAAAGCCCTTCGCCGTACATGCGTAGCGCGCCAATGAACCATCTTCTCCATCCAGTGTGCACTCTGCCTTATTCGCATTGAAGTTATAAGACATCGATAAGGCATCTCCATAGTTCACATCAGAAGAAACGGAAGGAGCCGCTGCTACAGTCTCTCCGCTTTGGGCAGCGGTTAACGCCGCCTGCACCATCGAAGCGATGGAACGAGTCGTGAAGGTTGCGCCTGAGACAAGATTTACTTCATCCTCCAGGCCTTTGCTTTCAAACTGCGCAAGTGCTGCCTCACTGGTCGCCTGATCACCTACCCCAGCGGTATCACCGAAGGAGGTCAGTTCCACACTCTTAACAGTAAGGCTGTCGGTATCTACGGTAACGATCGCTTCATTTCTGGAGTAATCGCCATCCGCATTGGTTACTAACCCAAATCCTTTAGCCGAACATGCATAGCTCGCAAGACTTCCATCAGTATGGTCAAGTGCACATTCTGCCTTATTCGCATTGAAGTTATACGACATCGCCAACGCATCCCCATATGACACCGACGCCGATGCCGCAGGCGCAGATGCAGGAGCGGAAGTGCTTCCAGAAGCCGCAGGAGTTTCCTGACTCTTCGGTTTCACGGTCGTACCTACTAATAACGCCGCCACAAACGAAGCGCACACAGCGATCAGGGTATTACGACGGAACTTCGCCGCATCCTTGATCTGGTTTCCATCAAACATCTTGTCGATGGCTGGGCTCAACATATTCATCAGAAGAATCGCATAGAGAACCCCATCTGCCAGATTCGACTTATCACGGAGGATCAGCGTTAAGGACGCTGCGCCAACCGCATAGACAATTCGCCCAGGGATCGTAACCGGTGTTGTGACCGGGTCGGTTACCATGAATACGCCGCCAAACAGCACGCCACCTGCCAATACGGAGAATAACGCATATTCCACACCAGCCCCATGCATGAGACCAATGATCAGCGCTTCCACAAATACTGTACAGATATAGAAGACCGGTGCCTGCCAGTCGATATCCCGTCTCCAGATGAGATAGATGGCACATACCAGAATCAGTAAGGCACAGGTGCTTCCGATGGTGCTGGGATACTGACCCAGAAACATCTTTCCAAGTCCGCCGAACTTTGCGATGAATGTCGCAAATTCACTGCGGGGAATCATCCAGCCAAGGGAGTTGGCCGCAGTTGTCGGTGTCGCTCCGGTTGTGAAATCGGTATTATAGCTTGCGGCGAAGTTACTCATGATGATCGCTTCACCAAAAGCTGCCGGATTGAAGATATTCTGTCCAAATCCACCAAATACCAGCTTTCCGAAGAAGACGGCGATGATGGTCGCGATTGCCATCGCATAATATGCGGTGTCAATTCTTGAAATCAGCACCAGAATCAGAGCTGTTACCCAGGAGAAGGAAGAACGGATTTCCTTTTTGATATCTTCCTTCTTGGATACCTTGAAGAATACCCAGTCTGTCGCAAGGGAAGCGACAACCGCATCACACGCAAGAAGCACAACCCGTAAACCATACTGTGCTCCATACGCTGCGCTGTAATAAATTACCGCATACAGCAGGACTGCCAGCAGGCAGAGCGTCAGATCCTTCATGATGGATACTGTGCTCAGTTCATTGCGGTAGTTCGGTGAGGGTTTAAAAGTAAATTTCATACGTTTTCATCCCTCCTTATTTCACCAGCGCCATATAGCGCTTCGCTCTGCGGACACCTTCTGTCACATCCAGCTTGGACGGGCAGATATAGGTGCAGAGACCGCATTCGATACAATCCATGACACTGAGCTTCTTCAGTGTGTCGATATCCTTTGTCTTTTCCGCATGATTAATGCGTACCGGTACAAGTCCAGACGGGCAGGTTTCCGTGCACTTTCCGCACCGCAGGCATTTCACCGAAAATTCTTCCTGATGCTGGAGCACGGTAAGACCGTTATTGGCGATTCCAATGACGAACTGATCATTGGGAATCGTACGTCCCATCATCGGTCCACCCGCAATCAACAGGCAGTCTTCCCCAACATAGCCGCCGCACTGACGAATGACTTCACTGGCAGGGGTGCCCACCGGAACGATTACGTTCTGCGGTGTCGCTACACCATCACCAGATACGGTCAATACCTTAGTTGTAATCGGCATGCCGTTTTTCATCGCATTGCCTAATGCAATTGCCGTACTGACATTGTTCAAAATACAGCCGGCTTCTGCCGGAAGACGGTCATACCGCTTCCCTGTAAGCATATAGATCAATGTCCGCTCCCATCCTGCAGGATAGATGTCAGGTACTTCTGCGACTTCCATCGGTGTTCCATCAAACTGCTTATGAAGCACCGCAATCAGATCTTTCTTATCTTCCTTGACAGCGATCTTTCCCTTTGGTGCAGATGACAGCTTCAATAACGCAAGAACACCATCCCGCATTAACTCCGCATTTGCCATGGAGTTGGCATAGTCAGCAGTTAAATACGGTTCGCACTCTACCGCATTGACAATGAACAGTTCGATTCCTTCGGGCTTTGTGTATTTATTGAACGTCGGGAACCCCGCCCCGCCAAGTCCAGCCATACCAGCCGCCTTCACAAAATCGAGAATCTCCTCTCTCGAAGCAGATTCATAGTCAAATTCCTTAAATGCCCTGGTCGCGATATGCTTATGGTCATTCTTAATATGAATATGATCTGCGGGTTTCAGGGCAGTGGTCATGCGCTTCTCGATTCCCACTACAGTACCTGAAACAGGTGAGAAAATCGGCACGTACCAGAAGCCATCGGAAGGTTCCCCGAGTTTCTGACCGACTTTGACTTCATCTCCCTCTTTTACCAGTGGTGTACAGGCAGCCCTGCCGTTCACTAATGGAATATAGAGGTCATCCGGTTCTTCCAGAACGAGCACGTCCTTATGGGCGGTCAGTTCCTTATGACCTTCGAGATGAAAGCGCATCGGTCCAGTTAAAAAAGACATATGTTCTTCCCCTTTCCTCTCTCAAAATCAAGTGAATTATACCATTAAACCAATGGGAATATGTATCCGCTTACATATAGTAATTACGCACGAACACAATCATGTTTTCAAAATATCTGAATAGTTCAGATTTTAATCATATGTATTAGTGTTGATGACAGCTTTCACAGACAATAGCGGAAGCTGTTTTTATTTATTTTTGAAATATCGGCAGGTTTTGTGATTCTGCTTCCTTTATTTGTGTATCTGAAAAGGCCTTTTAAAGAACTTTCTTATCTTTCTTTTGCCATTAGGATCATTTTGTCTCTAATTGATTCCGATCCGATCAAAGACAGTAAGAGTTTCATCTGATTGATCGGGTCACTTCGCATTGCGATCTTGGCTTTCCGCGGTATCCTTCCGGATAAGGAAACATATATCTGCAAGAGCTGCACGATCAGATTGTTCATAATGGCGATGTTTTTTACCGCTTTGGGATCCGTGCATCTGAATTCATCTTCATGAAGATAGACATCCTTGATTTGATGGTGGGTCTCCAAAGCCCATCGTTTCTCAACTGCTTCAAAGATGTCCTTTGTCTTGACCATATCGGAGATGAAGTAGCGAAGACATAAGGATCCCTTCTTCTTTTCCGATTCCATCTTTACAAAGCAGCCCATATCTTTGGAACCTTCATCATCATAGCCTTCGGGAAGGACATAGACGGATACAGAAATTCTTTTTTCTTCATCGGTGATTGTCTTTATTATCTTTGCGTTTCTTTTATCGGCGAACTTTGCCTCGATGTCTGACTGTAGAAGGATATGATTGTCCTTGGTGTTCAGTACATAATGGCCTTTTCTTTCCCGGATGATCTGACAGGTCTTTTTCTGCCAATGAAGGGCATCGGCAGTGACAACGCAGTTCTTCAGATTCATCTTTGATAAAAGAGATTAGGCAACTGGGATCTCGTTGGTTTTGTTTTCGATGACTTCCGAATACACGCAAGTGTTGTCATTAACAGAGTCATCTCCAACGCATATCTAACACTTTTGCCGGTATGACTTTTTAACCTACCACAGAACTCATTCAAAAAAACAATAGCCTACACCCAATGTCATTAAGTTAAGGGTGACATTGTAGGCCGGGAAAACTAAAAACAGAAGAAATCAGGAGAACTGAGAATAGGATTTCAGAAACTCCTGATTTTCTTTAGTGATTTATCTGTTTAAAGTGTTGTCCGGACCACAGA
>JAFUGM010000041.1 GCA_017469355.1 Solobacterium sp.
AACACAGAAAAAGATTCTTAAGGCGTTCAACATGAATGCGAGCAGCGTAGTGGATAAAGCAAACAAGATAAAGAAGAGACTTTAGAAGCTGATCGGAATTGAATCAGACGATTTGAGTGTCAAAATCGCTGGAAGTTAACAATATTTGCTTGGCAGCCTGATCGGAACTTCCTTCTGCGTTATTTACAATATTGGAAAGAAGAAACTGATATCCTTCTGCGTAGATACGGGCTTCACCTGTTTTGGACTTGTCGAGCAGAATTATGAATTGCCGGATGAAGTTCTTCACGAACTTGGGGTGGAAACCATCCCAATTCTTCGGACACATATAGAGAGGACTGATATTCAGAGAACACAGATCTCGACCGCAATTATAGGCGAGTCAGAGTATGAAACCATAGACATCACTGTGCTTCGTCGTGGAATGATTGGTGTTAACAAGATCGGATATGTGATGAATTAAAGGATTTGAAAGAAATTTATAGCTATCTGTTTTGGCTTAAGGACAGGATTACAACATTGTGGTTACGCGCAGGGAAGAAATCTCTGGAACACTGATTGTACGGAATCCGCCTCTGGTATAAATCATGAATCGATGGAATCGGCAATTTACGAGATTAACTTCATTGGAAAGTGTTCCATCCATTGTGCTGATGAAAAGAAAATGATCCTTTTCTGTAAGGTGGAGTTCAACGGTTTCTCCAGGCGCGATTCTTGTGCCGAGGGTATCGAGAAGCTGAGGAGAGATTCTGGGAATTGGCTGCCCCATGGCGTCAATGTCAGCGATAGCACTGTTGAAATGATGCTCTTTCATAAAGGAATCTCTTGGGACGCTTGAACACAGAATCCAATATGGCATAAAAGCGGACGCAAGTGCACGTTCCCGGTATATGGTGATGCTGTTCATGGTCAAAGTCCGTTTGTAAAGCGCTCAAAATCCGGATTTGGAAGATCGACAGCGGTAATACGTTCCTCGGTAAATGGATTAGGGAATGTGATGGTATCTGCCCAGAGGCACATATTTGAAAAGCGGGAAGAAGGAACTCCATACAGAGGGTCATTGATAATTGGATGACGGTTGCCGGAAAGGTGAACCCGAATCTGATGTGTGCGGCCAGTCAGTAACCGGCAGCGCATCAATACGAGATCTTTCTTCCGCTCCAGTACCGTTACTTTTGTCTCCGCTTCCTTACCGGTGGAAGAGAAGCGATATTTTCCATTCACGTGGCGATCCCGTCCGATTTTCTGGTTATAGGTCAGCTTCTGACCCGCATGTCCTTTTCCTTCGGTAATCGCAAGATATTGCCGTTCAATTTCCTTTTCTTCCAGTTTTGCGTCATACCATGCCTGTAACAGAGGTACTTTCACAAACAGCACAAGCCCGGTAGTTTCTCTGTCCAGACGATGAATATAGCGAACCGGTGCCTGAATGCCGGTGGCGTATTGATAAGTTGCGGCCATCGACGCAAGGCAGTCTGGATCATCCTTGTCATGAACAACAATGCCAGGCTCCTTATGTGCGACAAATACAAAGTCATCTTCATAGACAACTTCACACATCGTATCAGAAGGGCTATAGTCCGGTTCTTCTTGAGGGAGAACAATCGCAATCTTATCATTCCCATGAAGTACATCTGATGGCGACGCATCCTTCCGGTTCAGCGTAATCTGATGTTCCTGAAAGAGTTCATAACGCTTCTTTCCGGAGATGGAGA
The DNA here is from genome assembly GCA_017469355.1 of Solobacterium sp. Classification (GTDB taxonomy): domain Bacteria; phylum Bacillota_I; class Bacilli_A; order Erysipelotrichales; family Erysipelotrichaceae; genus Bulleidia. The sequence continues at coordinate 1,716 of JAFUGM010000041.1, forward strand.
AGGACTTTAAAAACTCGGTTAAGGTCGTTTCTGCCATGGTATCAGGGACTTCCAGTTCAAGAAGCCCCGGTTTCATTTCGTAATGTATCATGCGTGATTTCTCCTTTTTCCTTTTCTGCGGTCAGAATGACCTCTGCGCACAAGAACCGTAACTGATTCGACATGCGGTGTATTGGGAAACAGATCAAACGGGATGACTGTTTTTACATCATATTCCGACTTCAGTTCATGAATGTTCTTGCCAAGTGTGGCAGGATTACAGGAAACATAGATGATTTTCTGAATGGATGAATTCCGTATGGTTTCTAACATGGCTCGATCCATCCCTGAACGCGGGGGATCCGCAAGCAGAATGTCTACCTCGGTCTGATTCAGAAGCCGCTCTAGACCTTTTGCCGCATCGTCACACAGGAACGTCACATTAGGAACCCGGGAAGCCTTCGCATTTGCCTTTGCATTTTCGATTGCCTGTGGGACGGATTCAATCCCATAGACTTTGCGAGCTTTATCTTTTGCCATAAGACTCATGACTCCGACACCGCAATATGCCTCCGCAAGCACATGACATTCATCAACTTTGGATACCGCCATCTGATACAGTGCCTCTGCCTGTTTCAGGTTCAGCTGAAAAAAGGATTCTGCGGAAAGCTGAATGGGAAACCCCGCAAACGAAATGTGAATGAGGTTGGATCCATAGAGGAGTCTGGTTTCTCTGCCAAAAAGACCAATTGGTGTTTTTGCGGTATTGACGGACTGCACGATGGATTCCACTTCCGGTAATAATGACAGCTTATGAAGGAAGGATTCGGGAAGGGTGTCCTTTCCGGTAATCAATGCGATGGCAATCTGCTTATCAATTCTGCGCATGATGAGATAGCGGATTCCATGTCCCTGATCATAGGAAGGAAGGTGCTCTTCATGGATGATTGCCAGCACGGTTTTTCGAATGGCCTCAAGCGTTGGGTCATGAGCTGGACAGGTGTCGATCGAGACAAAGTGATTCGTTCCCGTACGATACATTCCGGTAACGAGAAGTCCTTCTTCTTCCGCTGTCGGTAATTTCAGAGCACTACGATATCCAAGTGCATCTTCACTGCCATGGACCTCACGCACAAAGGATTCTCTTACATGACCATACTTCCAAAGTGCTTCGCATAACAGTCTGCGTTTTTCCGCTAGCTGGGCGGTATACTCCAGTTCGATCAGCGGGCAGCCGCCGCACGCATCCGATCGTACACATGGGCTGGGAATACGGGAAGGGGAAGGTTTGAGAATATGAATCAGTTTTGCTCTGCTGAAACGTTCTTCCCGATCTGTGATCCAGATCTCTGCCACTTCACCAGGAAAGGCACCGGGGATAAAGACCGGTTTATGGTCTACATATGCGATTCCTTCACCGTTAATTCCGGTTTTTACGATTGTTACTTTCATGATTACCTCAGAAATGCAAGACTTGGATCAGAGGAAAAATTATCCAGGGAATAGATGAAATAGACATCATCGCCTTCTTCCAATACATCGGAAACCGGCGCATGGTAATAGCGAAGATCCAGAAGTATCAGATCCTCATATTCCGTAATGAGATAGGGAACGAGAATATGGGAGTAACTGTCTTTGATGAGTACTGCCCGTCTTCCGTTATGGAGATCGGTATGAATATCTTCTCTGGCATGGTTGCCATCAACGTAATAGGAATACTGATCTTTTTCTGATAGGCGCGATTCACTGTAGACACCATGTAATACTGCCCCATCATCCAGCAGTGTTTCCGCTTCTACCGGTTTGTTGGAAACAATGGTATAGATCGGGTCGGGTGCGGTATGAAAGGCACCGGATTTCGATACCATGGTTCCCTGAAAGGAAGTACTGGCTAAGGTGAAGGTGAAAGAGTTTGGCTCCTTGTGGAGAACCTGTTGGCAGATAGCCACATAGCCAAGATAAGCACCCTGCTCATTCCAGTGATGATCCGTCTTGAAGTAAAGGTGGGGATCTGGGGATGTGACGGAAGGATAGGAGACCATCGTTACCGATGGCATCTGCTGTTCAATCGTTTGAAGTAATGTTTCCTGATCGATATCCCACGCAAATAAAGGAAGCGAGGAAGCGGCACCCCAGGCAGCGGTTGGTACCAGTAATACATTCGGGGTGATCGCTTGATCGTTTGCGAAAGATTCAATCTGTTCGATATTCGAAGACAGCGTAATGTCATCTGCCTGCGCAAACCGGGAGACAAGACGGCCATCTGAAGCGAAATAAATATCGTTATTTTCAATGGACAGAGTCGCTTTCTTGGTGAATGATTTCAATTCAATCCATGTATCCCTGGCGAAGAAGTGATCACTGAACCAGGTTTCAAAGTCATCGTCAAACCGCCCTCCGAAGATATGCGAAGCCGAAAGTTCCGGTACACTGGCAAGTGTACGGTTCTCGTTCCAGCTGATCGCCGTTTTCGGAGCCAGCACATTCCATACCGAAAACACTCCAATTACGGAGAAGAACAGAAGAACGGTGATAAAGGGAATACGCTGTTGTTTCATAACTTAGAACCTGAAATAAAGAAATGGATTATAGGACGCATCTACGATGAATGCCGTACATACCACAAGACCAAGAACCGTTAATACAGGAATCAGTCCCTGCATCGAACGATGATGAAGTGGATTGTGGGCAGAAGAAGCGATGGGAAGGGAAGCCAACGTACATGCGATCAGCAACACCAGATTGTCCCGTAGGTAGTACAGGGTTAATCCATTCGCCAGCTGCCCGGAACTTCCAAACATGGACGCGATATACGAGAAGGCTCTTGCGATATCGGTATTGGCGAAGATCATCCAGTTCAAAATGACGATGAACATCGTATATACATGTCCAACCCAATTCGGCGCAGAGTCCAGGTGTTTCAGCAGAAACAGTTTCTCCATGATCAGCACCAGCCCATAGATGACACCCCATAAAACAAAATTCCAGGATGCCCCATGCCAGAAGCCGGTTAACAGCCAGACAATGAGAATATTCATGATCTGACGGGGGAAGCCCCTGCGGTTTCCGCCCAAAGGAATATACACATAATCCCGGAACCAGAAGGACAATGACATATGCCAACGGCGCCAGAACTCCGTGACGGATTTCGAGATATAGGGGTAATTGAAGTTTTCCAGGAAATCAAATCCCAGCATCTTTCCCATTCCGATTGCCATATCGGAATATCCGCTGAAATCAAAATAAATCTGGAAGGTATAACAGATCGCTCCGATCCATGCGGTGAGAGCAGACTGTTGTGACAGCGGCAGGGCAGCGATCTGTTCATAGACCTGCCCGGCATTATTCGCAAGCAACACTTTCTTGGATAAGCCGATCATGAAGCGCTGAATACCCTCATAGGTTTTCTCGAGGTTCAGAGTTCTCTGATTCAGCTGCTTTGCGATATCGGTATAGCGGACAATCGGCCCGGCAATCAGCTGGGGAAACATGCATACATATGCGCCAAAGGACACCAGACTTTTCTGGGGATCGGTGTCAAACCGATAAAGATCAATCGGATAGGACATCGTTTGAAAGGTATAGAAGGAAATGCCGATGGGGAGCCCCAACCGTAATGGATGCAGGAAATAGAGACCGAGATGATTGAGGTTTTCTGCCAGAAAGTCATAGTATTTGAAAAACCCAAGCAGAAGAAGATTGAAGACAATACAAAGAACTAAATATCGCTTTGCTTTAGGGCGGTCATTGTCTCGACTGGCTCCGATCGCATTGCCAAAGAGCCAGTTGATGATAATGGAAGCGATCATGATCAGAACGTATACTGGTTCACCCCAGCCGTAAAAAAACAGAGAAACCACCAGTAATACCAGGTTTCTCCACTTCATTGGCACAAGAAAATAGACCGCCATGACGATCGGAAAATACGCATACAGAAATGTCAGACTGCTGAATACCATGCGTTTGTCAAATCCGAGGCTAATTATAGCAGGGATAGGGGTAAAAAACAGCCGGATGCCATATTGGAAAAGGGGATGGGAAATGGTACGAAACTACCATTCAAGATGTTATGCAAAGGTCTGTACAAGTGCATATGCCTGCGTGGACACTTGTACCTGAAAAACACGGATGAGCGGATCGATAACGTTTTGCGTGCATGCTACTGCGCCACCTGTTAAACTTAAATAAAATTCCGCAAAATTTATAAAATGCGGAAAACGATTTAAATTTTAATCTGGTTGTGATATATTGCCCATGACGATCCATGGAAGGGGGTGGCCGCATTGGGAGCTGCTATGGTTCTGAAACCAGATCAACAATTTTACTCAATTTCAGAGCTCCTTGCCGCTGGGCTGACATATTACAAAATCAGCCGTCTTGTTGATGGGGGACAGCTGATAAAGCTCAACAACAAAATATACGAGAACACCTCCTATACGGGCGAAGAATCTGACTTTGCTTTTGCAAGTGTATATGCGCCGAAGGGTATCGTTTGCATGATGAGCGCGGCACGGCATTATGGGCTGACCACATTCCTCCCGGAAGGTGTGGACATAGCGATAGAGAGGAACATGAAGATTTCAACACTGCCAGACTGGCCTCAGATCAACCTGTGGTACTTCCCGGAGAAACGCTACAGTGCTGGAGTGACATTCTCTTCCGACGACGTCTGCGAATTCCCCATCTATGAAGTGGAGAAGACAGTGGCGGATATTCTATACTACCGTAACAAGGTAGGCATCGAAGAAACTAAGGAAGTTTTGAAAAACTACCTTAGTCGCAAAGACCGGGATTTGGTCAAGCTGCACCGGTACGCAGATGCGTTGGGCTGCAAAAAAATCTTCCGAACATATATGGAGGTATTGGTATGAGAAATGTGGCTTCTGTAAAGGACAGACTGAAGAATCGGAGCAAGGAAACAGGGAGGTCTTTGCAGGAGCTGTTTACGGTATATGGGCTTGAATGAACCATCTTTTGTGAAGGATACATTGACAACGGCAAAATAGTATTGACGAATGAGATGATGTCCTTTCTAAAGATTGAACCGGGGATGAAACTTCTCTCCATCCGTAGCAGCGACATAGCCTTCACGATGGGGGCATACGGACGGTTGGTAGAGGAATCCCTAAAACACGAGGATGAAATCTCCGTGTTCTAAACAGGCAAATTCCAGTATGTAGAGGAAGTACTCTATGCGCACAATCATTGTTATGAGTAGCTGTACTACCGTGGTTCAGAACCGTTATCAAGCATAAACATCCCCAAGCTCAGAGGGGTTCAAATTCTGAAAGAAAGAGTGATTGTATCAAATCCCTCAAATTAGTAAATGACTAAGGTAAAAACATATGAAACAGCAACGAGAATTTCCATCTGTAATCATCACGAAAAAGCAGGAGCGTTCCCTGAAAGAAGGGCATCCCTGGGTCTATGAAGATGAGATCATCGAACAGAACGGCATTGTGGGAAATGGCGGTCTTGTGGATGTGGTTTCGGAGAAAGGGTCCTATCTTGGGACTGGTCTTTTCAGTGAAACCTCCAAAATCCGAATCCGGATTCTGGACCGAAATGCCAACGAGAAGTTTTCCGATGCGTTCTTTGCGCGCCGTGTTCGTTATGCACTGGACTATCGCTATGCGGTGATGGGAGAGGATATCCGTGCCTGCCGGGTAATACACGGGGAAGCGGATGGGCTTCCTGGCGTAACGGTTGATCGTTATAACGATATCCTGGTTTCAGAAATTCTTTCCTATGGGATGGAACAGCGTAAAGATGTGCTCTATGAAGCACTGATTCAGGAGTTTGAAGCGCGTGGAGAAGTTATCTCCGGCATCTATGAGCGCAATGAGGGAGACCTTCGGAAGAAGGAAGGCCTGGAGTGTTATAAAGGATGGGCGAAGATCAATCGTCCGATTCCAGCCTCCTGTATTACTGAAATCGTAGAGAATGGAATTCGCTATGAGGTGGATGTGGAAAACGGGCAGAAGACCGGGTTCTTCCTGGATCAGAAATATAACCGCAGAGCCATCCGTTCGATTTCAAAGGGACGCACGGTATTGGATTGTTGTACACATACCGGAAGCTTTGCGTTAAATGCTGCTTCTGCCGGGGCGGCGCATGTCACAGCGGCCGATATCTCGGAAACTGCCATCGCTATGGCAAAGGCCAATGCGGAACGCAATGGGCTTATGGATCGAATGGAGTTTGTATGTGCTGATGTATTTGAACTGCTGGAGGAGCTCCGCAGCCAACCGAGGATCTATGACATGATCATTCTGGACCCCCCGGCCTTTACCAAAAGCCGGAAGACATTTCATGCGGCTAAGGGAGGCTACCGGAGGCTCAACGCGGCCGCGATGCGTTTACTGCCAAGGGGTGGGTATCTGGTTACTGCTTCCTGCAGTCACTTCATGCCTGAACAGGAGTTTCGCTCCATGTTAAAGGAAGCTGCCATGGATGCCGGGGTGTCCCTTCGAATTGTGGAAGTACGACATGCCTCGCCAGACCATCCGGTATTGATTTCTGTTCCTGAAACCTCCTATCTGAAACTGTTCATTTTACAGATCGTTTGATAACGTACCCTTTGATTTATATGAAATAGTGCGATAAAATCGAACTTGTGAAAAGCGAACCCTTTCTAATAAAGGGCCTTTTATGCTATAATACGGCTGACGGGAGGGATGCGCGCATGTATAAAATCAACGATGTCGTAGTCTATCGCCGTGATGTCTGCCGGGTAACCGGAAAAAAGAAAAGTGATTTCACTGGTGAAATGTGTTATGTGCTGGTTCCGTATCACAATACGGACAATTCTGTCACGATGCAGGTACCTGTTTCCAACAAAGCGGGCCATCTCAGAGATCTTGTGACGAAGGAACAGATTGATGAATTAATTCGGAATGCGCCAGGGATTGAAACCCTGGAATCCAAGCCCGCAAATATGAAAAGTCAGTATGCGACCCTGATGAAGGGGGATTCCCTGGAGGATCTTGTCTGTATTATCAAGACATCCTATCTGCGCAATGATGAGCGGATGAAGAATCATAAGAAACTCGCAAGCATTGATTCGGAATACCTTCAGAAAGCGGAAAATCTTCTTTATACTGAACTGTCGATTGCGTTGGATATGTCTTATGAGGAATCCAAGGAATATTTTGAAAAGGAAGTGGATAAAGCTTCTAAGAAGACCACAAAAAAGAAGGCTTCCTGATCTGTTTCTGCAGGAATCTGTTACACATTGAATGAATGAAAACCAGGCTTTTTACAACCTGGTTTTTTAATTGGCATTACACATGAAGTTTGGGGAAGACATCAGAGAAACTGGCTTGAATCAACAGATCCGCATTGGAATCATAGGGCGTCACATCACGGTTGATTAATACCAGATGTTTCCCACTGAAATAATTCACAAGGCCAGCTGCCGGATATACCACAAGTGAGGTGCCAAGAATGACCATCACATCGGCACTTTGGATCGCCGCGATCGCTCCGCTCAGCACTGGTTCACTGAGCCCCTCTTCATAGAGCACTACATCCGGTTTGACTATAGCTCCGCATTCGGTGCACCGGGGAACGCCATGGGTTTCCTTAATCCATCTGGCAGAGAAGGAATGACTGCAGGACGTGCAGTAGTTTCGCAATACGCTGCCATGAAGCTCATAAACACGTTTCGAACCGGCTTTCTGGTGAAGGCCGTCAATATTCTGGGTAACTACACCAAGCGATTTCCCGGCGGCTTCACAATCCGCAATGAACTTATGGGTAGTGTTTGGTTCGGCATCGAGATTTAACATCTTATCTTTATAGAACTCCCAGAATGCCTCCGGCTGTTCTACGAAGAAATGATGGGAAACGATTTCTTCGGGCGGATAACTGTACTTCAGATGATACAGTCCATCCTGCGACCGGAAGTCGGGAATTCCGCTGTCGGTGCTGACGCCGGCTCCGGTAAAGAACACAATATGTTTTGCCTGATCGATGATGTCCTGAAACTCCTGAATCTTTTCTTCCAAACTGCTCATAACATTCTCCTTGATAAGTTCATCCTAGCACGCGGTTTCTCAATCGGAATAGGTTTTCCTCAGTGTCTCTGCGATTGTTTTGAGTTCCTCAATCAGCTCCTGGGGCGCAATGACCTTAATCCGGTCATAGAACATCAGAATCCAGGACACCAGAGTCGGTGACAACGAAGAGCGGATACTGACGGTGAAGGAAGTGCTGTCATGACGGGATACGATCACATCACTTCCAAACCGGTCAAATACGATTCCGGTCAAACTTTCATCACACTGCAGGGTAATCGTAACCGGATCGCCATGATACATCATGAAGGAAACCTGCGCCCAGCGTTCCGCATCGAAGCGGACGGGGTCCCAGGGTTCATGAACCTCCAGAGAATCCATACGGTCAATCCGATAGTTGGCAAAGGATTGATGGACGGGGGAATAACACACACAATACATACGTCCGCCATCGGATATCACGGCACAGGGAAGCAGATGATAATTCTGGCGGTTCCGCCGGTATCGCTTTTCCTTGGTTACGGTGAGGTCATAGTAACGGAATTTAATCGATCGGGAATCACGGATGGCAGGAAGGAGTGCTTCAATCATGGAAAGCACCTGATGGTTATCCGTCTTTCCAGCATACAGGCTTCCCTTTGGGAGTGCTTTTGCCTCATAGGTGCTGAGCTGGGCTTCCAGTTTCTTATTTAATAAGGCAGAGCTTTTTGCGGAAAGGGAAGGTGAGTCATTTACCGCATTGCGCAATACCAGAATTTCTGCCGGAGAGAAGGTGTGTTCCATCCAGTAGCCCTGTTTTTCTCCTTCCCGTGAGAAAAAGATCTCTACCCCGGCATCCTTCAATTCACCAAGTGCCCGGTAAACCGCCTTGCGTTCCGCGTGGATGCCATGATCTTCCAGGTGGGCACAGAGCTCTTCCATGGATAAACGATGGGAGGAATCACTGTACGAAGATAACAGATTCAGAAGAATCAGAGGTTTCGATGTCAACATATTCGCATTGTACCATATTTGGGACAGTGCTTAGCGAAAAACCACCTATGATGTGTACGGAACGGAGGTACAGTCATGGATTACAGGACCAAATGTTTATTGAATGAAGGAGTGATACTCCTGTCATACGCCTACGCGGTAAGCGGTTATATCCCGGCGTCGCTGACCTTGGGAATTACGGGTGCCGTTCTTGCGATTCTCTGGCATTCCCCTAAGCGGTTTCTTAACAACCTGTCCGTGATTCTCACCGGCACGCTGATTCAGGTACTGTTTCTCTTCGTGTCCGATTTTTCCGGTCTGGAAGATACGATTGTGCTGCTTGCCTTCTGCAACATGACCGTATCTTCTCTCTGGATGGAAAGTTCACGGAATGCGGTATTACCAACGATACGGATATTGAGCGCCGTGTTTCCTCTCATTCTGTTTCTTTCCCTTGCGCTGCCGGATGAAGCAATTCTGTTTCTCAATGGGTCACTGTTACCGAGAATCTCGGCGCTGGTGCTGGATATGATGATCTTTCTGCCAATGCTGGTAGGGCAGGCGATGCGGGGCAGCCGGAGAAGAGTTATGGTACCCGAACCGACGGTTTTCCAATATAATGCTTCTTATGACAAACTGGCTCGTACGTCGATTCATAAAGGACTGTGAAGATATCAGCCGCGCTGAGGTTCGGACTGCTTATGGGACACTGGCGGGAATTGTGGGAATGGTATGCAATATCATACTGTTTCTGGTGAAGTTTATCGCCGGCCTTCTTTCCGGCTCAGCTGCCATCATCTCGGATGCGGTAAACAATCTTTCCGACTTTATTTCCTGCACATTAACATTGGCCGGTAGCCGGATGGCTGCCCGCCCGGCAGATCAGGATCATCCCTTTGGCCATGGAAGAGTGGAATATATCACTTCTCTGGCTGGGGTGGCTCTGATCTTTTCTGCGGCGTTTGAACTTCTCCTCAAAGGCATCGGACAGCTGCGTCATCCTTCCGCGATCTTCATAACGCCAGTAATGATGGGAATCCTGATTCTGACGATTGGGGTAAAGTTCTGGATGAGCCGGTTTAACCGAACCCTTGGGGAGCGCCTGGACCATACCGGATTAAAGACGGCCGCTGCCGATTCAATGAATGATGTATTAACGACTTCACTTACGATCCTGGCAGTCATTGGATCCGTTGTCTTCCCGACGATTCCGTTGGATGGAATCGCGGCTGTTGTTATGGCAGGTTATATCGCTTACAACGGATATCAGCTCTGTACCGGTATTCTTGCGAAACTGATCGGGACATCCATAGACGAAGAATTGATGGATAAGATCCAACATATCCTCCTTGAAGAACCGGAAATACAGGGAGTTCATGATCTGATACTTCATGATTATGGCCCTGGAAACCGGATGGGAAGTGTTCATGTGGAAGTGAATGGGGATCTTCTGCTTAAGGAAGCGCATGAGATCATTGACCGTTGTGAGCGCAAGGTCGAAACATTGACACATGTGGTGCTGACAATTCACCCGGATCCACTGGAACTGGACGAGGAGGCGCTGGACATCCGACAGCGGATCACCGCAATTCTTGCGGAACTCGACCCTGAGCTCAGTCTTCATGATTTTCATCTGGTCGCACGTGGGCAGGAGAAGATCGCGGAATTTGATCTGAAGATTCCCTATACCTCTAAAGCAACGAATGCCGAATTATTAGGAGCGATCAACACACGTCTCAGCCGTCAGATAGAGCATGTTCGATGCGGGATCACATTTGACAGGGGGTATTCCAGTGAATATGCGGAATAAGAAACTGCGCGGCAGTCTTCTGTTACTGATCACAGCGATGATCTGGGGCTGTGCCTTTACGGCGCAGTCGGTTGCGGCAGATTCCGTCGGCCCATGGTTATTCAACGGTATCCGGTTCCTGATGGGTGGAATTGAAGTGCTGTTATTAGCTCCCATGCTGGAGCGGATACAGCCCGAGACGGGATCCGGAAATCGTAAGAAGTTACTTCAGGCGGGAATTACCTGTGGACTGGTTCTGATTGGGGCCAGTGTGCTCCAGCAGGCCGGGATTCGATATACCTCTGCTGGGAAAGCGGGATTTCTGACCTCCCTCTATGTGGTGCTGGTACCGGTTGCGGGCCTGTTATTTCTTCATAAGCCTTCCCGCACTAATGTATGGATCGCCGCAGTGCTGGCGGTTGTCGCATTATATCTTCTTTCCTCTCCAGAGGATGGAACAATCGGGAAGGGGGAACTGCTTGAGTTTCTCTGCGCGGTTGCGTTTGCGGTACATATTCTGGTCATTGATCATACAGTTCATGACGTCAATGCTATTCGCTTTTCCGCTGTGCAGTTTCTGACTGCCGGTGTGATTGGAATGATTGGTGCAGTGCTGTTCGAACCAATTTCTATCTCTGCTATCAAAGAAGCTGGAATTCCCATTCTGTATGCCGGATTGATGTCGGCAGGCCTTGGTTATACTCTGCAGGTGCTGGGCCAGAAGGACGCAGATCCTGCGGTCGCCAGTGTATTGATGAGTCTTGAAAGTGTGTTCAGTGCTATCTTTGGCTTTCTGTTATTACATGAAGTGCTTTCAGGAATGGAATTGCTTGGCTGCGCATTGATGTTTACGGCAGTGATCATCAGTCAGTTGGAATAGGGAAAAGAAAAGGACGGCCACATGACCGTCCTGAATTGTTTATTCCACAACTTCCGCTTCCACTGGCTCGGCAGGGTCTGCTTCAGGGACTGCTGCCTGAACCATGAGATCCGCAATGCGTCTTGCGTAAGCAGCTGGATCATCAATCGGTAATCCTTCAATCAGCAGGGCCTGATCATAGAGGATATCCGCATATTCCGCCAATGCGTCCGGGTTGCGGGAGAATACGGTCTTCAGTTTATCGAAGATCGGATGAGACGGGTTGATTTCCAGAATCTTGTTTGCTTTCATGCCTTTATTCATCGGATCCTGAGAAAGAACTTTTTCCATTTCGATGGACATTCCTTCACCCGCAACGACGCAGACCGGGTCTTCGGTAAGACGGGAGGAAATACGTACTTCTGTGACCTGCTCACCCAGTGCGTTCTTCATCGCTTCAAGAAGTTCCTTGTTTTCTTCCGCTGCGGCTTCCCGTGCTTTCTTTTCTTCTTCAGAATCCAGGTCGAGACCAGCTTCACTGACGGAACGGAATGGCTTTCCGTCATAATCCATCATCATTCGGATCACGAATTCATCTACCGCATCGGTGAAGTAGAGAATTTCATAACCTTTACTTCTGACTTTAGAGAGAACCGGGAGCTTTTCAATGTCTTCAATGGTAGAGCCACAGGCATAGTAGATTTCCTTTTGGTCTTCCGTCATCCGTTCGACATATTCCTTTAATGTCACATATTTGTCTTCTTTGGAAGAACGGTATAACAACAGGTTCTGCAGCTTCTCCTTGTCTGCGCCATACGTCTTATAGATCGAATACTTCAGATTCAGGCCGAAGTCATCGAAGAAGCCCTCATACGTTTCCCGTTCCTTCTCCAACATGTCTTCTAATGCCTTGGTGATCTTCTTGTCGATGGACTTGGCGAGTGCCTTGACCTGACGATCCTGCTGGAGTATCTCACGGGAGATGTTCAGGTTCAGATCATCGCTGTCCACAAGACCTTTCACAAATCGATAACATTCCGGCAACAGGTCTTTCGCATTGTCGAGAATAAAGACACCCTTGGAGTAAAGACGAATTCCGGATTCATAGTCGTTGTTGTAAAAATTGAACGGAGCCTTGCCGGGAATGAATAACATTGCGGTATAGCTGACATTTCCTTCGACGTTATAGTGAATGACCTTACGGGGATCTTCCCAATCAGAGAAAGTCCCTTTATAGAATTCGTTATATTCTTCATCCTTGATCTTGGATTTGTTTTTCTTCCATAAAGGAACCATCGAGTTCAGTGTTTCCTCTTCCTTGCGATCGATGGTCTTTGATTCATCGGTCGGATCCGGAATGGACTTTGTGACATCCATCTTAATCGGATACCGGACATAATCACTGTATTTACGTACCAGTTCCCGAATCTTCCATTCTTCCAGGAATTCACCGAATTTTTCTTCGTCGGTGTCATCCTTGAGCTCCAGAGTAATGGTGGTGCCTGGCGCATCCTTTTCGATGGAAGTGATGGTATAGCCATCTTCTCCCGAAGATACCCAGCGGAACGCTTCTTCACTGCCAGCGGGGCGGGTATCAACAGTCACTTTCTTTGCGACCATGAAGGCACTGTAGAAACCAACACCGAACTGACCGATGATATCGATCTTTGAGGTGTTCTTTTCCAGCGCATCGCGGAATTCCGCCGAACCAGACCGGGCAATCGTACCGAGATTGGATTCGAGTTCCTTCTCATTCATACCGATACCGGTATCTTCGATTGTGATGGTACGGGCTTCCTTATCAGTATTGACCCGGATCCAGAGATCCTTCTTCGCCACATTCTTGGACTTGTCAGTCAGTCCTTCATAATAACGCTTGTCCAGTGCGTCACTTGCGTTGGAGATGAGCTCCCGCAAAAAGATTTCCCGATTGGTATAAATCGAGTTGATCATCATCTCCAGCAGACGCCTTGACTCTGCCTTGAACTGTTTTTTAGCCATAAAGGGTTTACCTCCTGTATTTAGCACTCTTGTGAGTCGACTGCTAAAATATAGCACCGACCGCATTCTGTTTCAAGGGGGAAGCCACATCATTTTCCATCAGGTATAATGATCTTCAGGAGTGCCGGAAGTTCCGGTAAGAAGAGTTATGAGAGAAGTAGACGCCGCCAGAATTACCGAAGCTGTATATGACACCTGTCAAAAGATTGCGTTTGACTATGCGCCAGACATCCTTGCCCGGCTGAAACGGGGCAGGGACGAGGAAACAACCGAACGTTCCATCGCAGCGATGGATCAGTTATTGGAGAATGCCGAACTTGCGTCAACGGAACGGATTCCCATCTGTCAGGATACGGGACTGGTAACAGTGTGGCTTCATGTGGGTCAGGACGTGCATGTGATTAATGGCTCTGTCTATGAAGCGGTACAGCAGGGCGTTTCAAAGAGCTATACCGAACATCGTCTGCGTGCGTCGGTCGTAAGTGATCCGCTGTTTGAGCGAGTCAATACCAGAGATAATACGCCAGCCGTCATTTATACCGAACTTGTTTCGGGAGATTCCTTTCGGATTGAATTAACCGCGAAGGGATTCGGTTCAGAAAACATGAGCCGACTTAAGATGTTGAAACCAGCGGAAGGATTAGCGGGAGTGAAGGACTTTGTCTTAGAGACAATTAAGCTTGCGGGGCCCAATGCCTGTCCGCCGATGATTGTGGGTGTTGGCGTTGGCGGAACCTTTGACTACAGCGCTTATCTTTCCAAACGGGCATTATTGCGGCCATTGGATGAACCCAATCCGGATCCGCGATGGAATGCATTGGAACAGGAACTGGAAGCGGAAGCGAATCAGCTTCATATCGGACCCATGGGATTCCATGGGAATACCACGGCACTTGCAGTAAAGATCTTAAGTGCACCAACCCATATTGCGGGCTTACCATGTGCGGTGAATATCTGTTGCCATGCCTGCCGCCATAAGGAGGTGGAGTTATGAAACGTGTGACATTACCAGCTTCAAGCAAGGATCTTCGCGATCTTCAGGCAGGGGAGCCGGTGCTTCTTTCCGGAACGGTGTATACCGCCCGCGATGCGGCCCATAAACGGATGATAGAACTCCTGGAACAGAGAAAGGAACTGCCGATTCCTATGAAGGATGCGGCGATCTACTATGTTGGCCCAACCCCCGCCCCAAAGGGTCGTCCCATTGGCTCAGCCGGCCCGACGACCTCCAGTCGGATGGATGCCTATACACCTGCACTGCTCGATCAGGGGCTTACCGTTATGATCGGAAAAGGCAGACGCAGTGCGGAAGTCAAGGAAGCGATCGTGACGCATGGCGCAGTCTATTTCGTCGCATGCGGAGGAGCCGGGGCATTACTAGCACATCATATTAAAAAAGCAGAACCTGTCGCATTTGAGGATCTGCTTGCGGAGGCCATTGTTCGATTGACTCTGGAAGACTTCCCGTGTTTTGTGGGAGTGGATTCCTTTGGGGACGATGTCTACGATCAGGATCAGTAATGCCTGCGGAACACCTGGAGTTGGAAGGAAGCCGTCAGCTCCATCTGTTCAACCTGTGAAAGACGCGCCAAGCCTTCCTTACCGGTATGATAGGCATACGGTGTCATCTGAATTAATGATTGAAGGGATGAATGATCAACCGAGAATTTCTGTTCGATCTGAAGTTCCTTTTCTTTTTCCATTCCGGCAATACTTGGTGAAGATAACTCATTTTTATAGGGCGCATCGTAAAGCACCTGTTTCATCTCATAGAGATGCATTTCTCCAGGACTCACAAGCACAAACCGTCCGCCCGGTACGGTAATCCGAGCAATCTCTTCTCCCGCAACCGGCGCAAAACAGGTGAGTACCGCATCGGCACAGGCATTCTCAAGGGGAAGATGAAAGATGGAAGCCACCGCATATTGTGTGGTTTTATCGTGTTTTGCGGCATAGTTGATTGCCTGCTTGGATAAATCAAACCCGTATTTTTCTTTCCCGGGACATCCGGAAGTATAGGTTCCTTCCCCGCATCCAAGGTCCACAAATACCTCGACCGGTTCTTCTTTCAGGATCTTGATGATTTCTTCTTTGAGGAATGCATAGGCGCCAGTGGAAAGAAAGGCAGTTCTTGCCTGAACCATTCCCGCATTATCTCCAGCCCCCGGGGCAGGCCGGTTCAAGAGATTCAGATAACCGCTTCTTGCGTAGTCAAAACTATGTCGATTGACACAGCAGACGGAATGTTCGCTTGACTCCAGGGGAGTATGACATACAGGACAGATCAGTTTCATTAGTACTATCTTATCAAAATACGCAGTTTTCACATAATTGTCTTCTGCTATTGACTGACGGTCAGTCGGTGATTATTCTAAAGTCCGTAGGAGGTTAAAGAAATGAAAGACAGTCAGGATCTGGAACAGCGTCGCAGGGAGTTTGTGGATGCGGCAGAAAAGCTGTTCAAGGAAAACGGAATTGTGGATACGACGGTGAACTCCATC
The DNA here is from genome assembly GCA_017469355.1 of Solobacterium sp. Classification (GTDB taxonomy): domain Bacteria; phylum Bacillota_I; class Bacilli_A; order Erysipelotrichales; family Erysipelotrichaceae; genus Bulleidia. The sequence goes on from JAFUGM010000041.1 coordinate 17,835, forward strand.
GTAAAGGAACTGGATGTCGCGAAGGGATTGTTCTATTACTACTTCAAATCCAAGGATGATGTCATTGACGCGATCAGTGAGAAATATAACAAGGATTTCCGTCAGGCCATCCAGCGTTCTCTGGACCCGGCCAATGACTTCGATGACCGACTGAATGGTTTCATTGAAAATACGATCGCATCCTTCCGGGTGATGTGGGAGAACCTCAGCGGAAAGAATGAGAACATTGATCTGACGATTCTTTCCTCCAGAAGTCTGGATGAAGCCAAGGAAACTGCGGCGAAGAAACTGAAGGAACTGCTGGAAGAGGGGAATGAACTTCACAAGACCTCTGTTCCCAATCCGGATTATTACGCGAAGCTTCTTATCAGCGGGATTGCGGATCTCGCCAGTCATACGGAAGCGGACTTGCTCGAAATTAAGAAGATCATAGATAACCTAATCGGAAAGGCAGGGAAATAACCATGGCAGATGAATTCAACAAGATGAAGGAAGAAATGAAAAAGAACGCAGAAGAATGGGTCAGCTACGTGGATGAACAAAGTGACAAGGTCGTTAAGTTTGTTCAGGATAATACAAAGGATCTGACAGACCGCATCAAACTGGAGCGGAAAAAGATGGAGCTGCGCTCAGAGATCGGCGAACATCAGCGGGCCTTAACCAAAGCATATACCCGGCTTGGGGAAGCGTATTATGAGTCTTTGAATACCAATCGCTCCATGGATGATATGAAAGATGTTATCTCTCTTGTGGAAACCAATCGCAAGCTGATTGGACTGTTGGAAGGGCAGCTGGCCTCACTTGAGTCAGGTAAGGAAGCCTAATCAAAGATACAAGAACCTGGGAACCGAAGTTGAAGTCTCAAACAAGGTTCTCTTTCTTTCGCGCAGAAAGGAAAAAACCTTCCTCCTTCAAGGTGTGAAATTTCCTGTACAATATACGCATATGATCTTCAGCGCAAACAACCGAAATCGATCCATGGTATTAATGCACGGGTCAACTCCTGTACTTACCGGCACCTATGACCCGCAAAGCCACGGCTTTAAGAAAGTGCGTGAGTTAAACGATGCGAAACATCTTCCCATCGGAGTTTCTCAAAGTGGCGGCTCGGTAGATCTGGAACGGCTGAACTACTGGCTGTTCTGGCGGGGAATTCCGAATTACCGGGTGGATCTGGAACGTCTTGTGACAAGACTGAACCTGAACAGTGAAAAGGATCTTCTGGAAGAAGATCACGCACTGTCCGTATCGGATAACTACTGGCTGTGCCCGGAGGACAAGAAGCTTTCCTATGCGAAGCTGAATTACTTTGGACGTGAGTTTGATCAGAACGGGTTTGCCAGGGCGATGTTTCGGGCAAATCGGTATGTTCCGGAGGAAACCGCAAAGAAAACGCCGAACAATACGCTCTGCGGGTATCACCGCAAGGCATGGCTGCGCCGGAATGATACGCTGTTGCTGTATAAGGGAAGCACCGGCTTTGCCCAGCAGGAGTGCATCAATGAATGGATTGCCTCATTGATTGCCGAGCGGCTTGGTATGTATGCGGTGCCGTATGAAACTGATGTATATGAGAATCAGCTGGTCAGCGTATGTCCGAACTTTCTGAATCCCGGTCTTGATCTTGTGCCGGCAGAAAGTGTCATTCATGCGATGGAACATAATGACTCTGAGTTCTGGCTTCCTGGATATATCAGAATTCTGGAAGAACACGGAATCAGCGATGCCAGACAGTACATGGAAGAAATGTTTCTTCTGGACTACATCATGATGAATACGGATCGTCATGTGCAGAATCATGGCATTCTGGTTGATGTGAATACAAACCGCTGGATTGCGGTGGCACCGATCTTCGATACTGGAACGGGGCTTGGCTGCTTTGTGAAGACACAGGATCTTTCTTCCTATGAAACAGAGAAGACATGTCGGCTGTTCAATCGGAGACATTTCTCTCATGAAGAACTGCTGGATCTCTGTACGGGATTAAAGAACTACGATCTCACTGCGCTTGATGGAATTGTCGAGGAATTCGCCCGCAAACTTGCGCAGTACCAATCGATGACCGGGCTTACCGATGAGCGGGGGATGGAGTTGTGCAGACTTCTGCAGCGAAGAATCAACCGGGTTAAATCAGCTCAGATGCGTATCTGATTACAGGAATATCGCCTTCACGGGATATTCTTTTTCTTTCTAGAGAATATCTTCCGTTTTTCGGTCATGAAAAAACTGTGTAATGTGGGCGATACGCTCCTAATACATTACACAGAATTTATTTGCGCACTGTCTGAATAAGATATTCCAGCCGGTGTTATGAATAAGTGGAGTTAGAGTTCTTCTCCATTTGTTTTGATGACGTTTTGATACCAATAAAAGGAATCCTTTCGATAACGGTTGTAGGTGCCGTTTCCGTTATCATCCGCATCAACATAAATGAAGCCGTACCGCTTGGCCATTTCTCCGGTAGAACAGCTGATAACATCGATCGCAGTCCATGGAGTATATCCAATGAGATCAACACCATCATCAATTGCTAAACGCATCTGTTCAATATGTTCGCGGAAATAGGAAATTCGGTAATCATCGTGAATCTTCCCATCTTCAAAGCGGTCTCTTGCGCCAATACCATTTTCAGTTATCATGACCGGGACATTGTAGCGGTCATAGATGTGATTCAGTGTGTAGCGCAGCCCAACAGGATCAATCTGCCAATTCCATTCTGTCGCTTTGAGATAAGGGTTTTTAGCACCACCCATAATGTTTCCGGAAACTTCTTCCACATTTTTCTGGGTGGTAATGCAGTTGGTCATATAGTAGGAGAACGAGTAGAAATCACATACACCTTCTTTTAATAAATCAAAATCTGCGTCTTCGGTTTCAAAATGAATGTCGTTTTTCTCGAAATAGCGTGCCATGTAATATGGGTATACTCCCTTGATCTGGACATCTCCAGAAAAACGATTGCGCAGCTGATCTTCTTTCTGTGTAGCGAGAATATCATCTGGATTTGGGGTAAGGGGGTAAACGGTAATGTGGCAGATCATGGTGCCAAATCTAAAGTCAGGGTTGATCTTCTTTCCCTCAATGACGCACTTCGCTGATGCGACAAATTGATTGTGAAGCGCTGCAAATCGTTTGTTTGGATCATCAACCTGGTTTGAAAAATCTTCTGTCCCAGGATTTTTAATTCCACCATGGTTCCAGTTACCAACCGAAGTGGTGAGATCATTGATTTCATTGAATGGGATCCAGTATTTCACCACATCCTTATAGCGTTTCATGATTGTGGACGCAAAGTTCAAATAATAATCTATGACCTTTCGATCTGCCCATCCGCTGGTTTGATTGACTAGATACAGCGGTAATTCATTATGGTAGATGGTGACCAGCGGCTCAATGCCATATTTCTTCAGTTCTTCGAATACGCTGTCATAAAACTTAAGGCCTTCTTCATTCGGCTCTGCATCACATCCATTTGGAAATATACGTGCCCAGGAGATGGACATACGGTACATCTTCAAACCAAGCTCTGCCATGAGCTTAATGTCCTCTTTATAATGATGGTAGAAATCAATTGCCTTGTGGCTTGGATAATAATACTTATTCTCATCAATATCCAACGTGATCTTGCGAGGTGTAGTATGGCTGCCTGCTGCCATTGCGTCTGCGATGTTTGGGCCTTTGCCATCTTCCAGCCAGGCACCTTCAATTTGATTCGCTGCGGTTGCGCCTCCCCAGAAGAAGTTTTCTGGGAATGATCGAATTTCGTGTTCCATAATTTTTAGTTTCCCTAATACGATTTACAATCGCTTTTCCTTTCCGATTGGATTATAAGCAACAACCGAGAAAAAGTAAAATATATTTCATCAAAAATACGAAAAACTAAAATAAATTACCAAAATCGTATTGACAGGTAAAAATTTATGGTGCTATTATGCGATTGCGATAAAAAATAGTTTATCAAGGAGGAGATATGAGTAAACAAATTTTCACAGAAAATGCCCCGGCAGCAATTGGACCGTATTCTCAGGCGATCGATACCGGTCATCTGCTGTTTCTCTCGGGAACGATGCCGATTGACCCTGAGACAAACACTTTGGTAGATAACGACATCACAGTTCAGACAAAACAAATTATGAAGAACATTGGTGCAGTTCTCAGCGAAGCTGGATATGAAGTGAATGATGTTGTAAAGACAACCTGCTTCCTGTCCGACATTGGGAACTTTACGGCATTCAATGAAGTTTATGCAGAGTATTTCACAAGCAAACCTGCCAGATCCTGTGTTGCGGTAAAGGATCTTCCGAAGGGCGCGCTTGTAGAAGTTGAAGTCATTGCGTCAAAGTAAAAGGAGGATAGATTCATGGCTAATGCTTCAGTAAAAGAAATTGTTGCTGCGATGGGTGGAATTGAAAACATTTCTGCAGCGGCGCATTGCGCAACCCGTTTACGAGTAACACCGAAGGACAAAAGCAAAGTTGACATTGCGGCGCTGAAGAAGATTGAAGGTGTTATGGGTGTTGTGGATGGGGCAACACAGACTCAGATCGTCATCGGTGCAGAAGTTGCGAATGTATATGCAGAATTCTGTGAATATACCGGTGTCAGTGAGCAGGCGGAAATTGATGATCCGATTGCTCTGAAAGAGGATCTGAAGGGCAAGAAGGGCGCTGGACTCACATTGTTCTTCGAAACAGTTGCACGTATTTTTAACCCGATTGTCCCGGCTCTGGCAGGGTGCGGATTTCTGTCCGCTATCATCATGGTTGCCATGGCATTTGGTGCTTCCATGCAGTCGGAGACTTTCGCAACATTTGTAGCCATTTCCATGGCGGTATTCACATTTATCCCGTTCCTTCTTGCTTCTTCTACCGCAAAAGTATTCAAGATGAACGAATATGTGGCACTGACAATCTGTGCTGCTATGATGGCTTCCAAATGGACTGGATTAATTGCTGATGGCGTTGAGTTTTATCATTTCGTCGGTATTCCATTCCGTGTCATTGATTACAGTTCCTCAGTACTTCCGATCGTATTTGCAGTCATCGTTGCATCCTATATTGAAAAAGGGCTTAACAAGCTGGTCAAGGGACCTCTCAAGATTATTCTCGTACCAGCGTTCACAATTCTTTTCGGTACCATGATCACATTCTGGACAGTTGGCCCAATCACATACGCAATCGGTCAGGGTATTGCGAATGGTATGAACTGGCTCTTTGAACATGGCGGCTGGATCGCAGGTCTGATTTATGGTGGAATCTATTCTGGTATGGTTGTTCTCGGTATTCATCATGGAATGGTTCCGGTTCTTACACAAATGATTGCAACACAGGGTTTCAACTATGTCTCTCCTACTTCCGGATCCGCAAACATTGGTCAGGCTGGTGCTGCGTTCGGAGTCTGGCTTAAGACAAAGAATAAGGCCAAAAAAGCAAACGCTGCTTCTGCATGCTTCGCTGCGTGTGTAGGTATTACAGAGCCGGTTGTCTATGGTGTTACCGTTCCGAATGGAAAGACATTCCTCTTCGCTGCCATTGGTGGTGCAGTTGGTGGAGGACTTGCAGGAATTCTGAGACTAAAGGCGTATGCAATGGGTGGACCTTCCTTCCTGAACTTCGGTATGTTCCTGGGTGGAGAAAATGCATTGATGAACTGCGCACTTGTCATGCTCTGCTTCGTAGTTGCGTTCGTTGTTGCTGCGGCATTAACATTCTTCTTCTGGAATCCAGACGAAGCTGAATAATTTTAAGGCAACAAATTCGATAGAATGAAGGCGGGAATATAATTAACCCCGCCTTCATTATTAAAAGGGAAAAGAAAATGAAACAGAAAGAACGAATGATTCCTGCATTTGCTAAAGCGGAAGGTGGATTGTTTTCTGCAGTAGAAAAGGCAGATGTAGGTGGCAGTTATCAGGAGATGGAAAAGCAGGGGATTGCTCTGATGGGATGGGCAGATCCATTTATGCCGGATCGATCCATGCCTGAGTTTATCGAACATGCTTATTTGGATGCAGTTAAAAAGGAGTCATCTCCACACTATACTGCCCCGATTGGAAATCAGGAATTAAAGGTGATGCTGGCAGAAAAGCTTCGGGATTATAATCGTCTGAATGTCGAGCCAAATCGCAATATTCTTATAACTCCCGGTTCTGACAGCGGATTGTATTTCTCAATCCTGCCGTTTGTGCATGATGGGGATGAAGTGATGATTCCTTCACCATCCTACCCAAATAACTACCTTGATGTGGAGATTATGGGTGGAAAGGTTGTTCCGATTGTGCTTCATGAGGAAGATGGATTTCAACTTGATATTGCACAGATGAAGGAAAAACTCACAGAACGAACAAGGGCTGTTATTCTTACGCATCCGAACAATCCGACCACAACGGTATACAATCGGGAATCTCTGGAAGGTCTGAGAAGTTTCGTGATCGAGAATGATCTTATGCTTATCGTAGATCAGGCATTTGAAGACTATACATTTGGAAATGAGATGATCACCCCTGCGGCGATGGAAGGAATGTTTGAACGCACTGTTACTGTCTTTTCATTCTCTAAGGGGATGGGGTTGAGTGGCCTCCGTGTGGGATATGTAGTCGCTCCGGATTGGGTTATGGACACTATGTTTGCTAATGCGGTAGGTGTAATTGGAGCGACATCTACTGCTGCGCAGATTGCCGTGATGGAAGCGTTACAACACCCGGAATTCATGGAGGAATTTGAAGCGGCATATGAATATCGAAGACACAAAGCATATGAAATCTTGAATGCGGTTCCGGGAGTTTCTGTGCAGATGCCGCAGTCTGGATTTATGTGTTGGGTTAATGTTTCAGAACTTGGAACATCTTCAGAAATTGTTTCTTATCTTGTGAAGGAAGCGAAAGTCAGTGTGAATGACGGAGTGAATTATGGGCCGGGAGGGGAAGGCCATCTGCGAATCATTCTAGGTGTGTATCGCGATAATGAGAAAGTTATTGATGCGCTGAACAGAATTGCAGTGGCTTTAGGCAAATACCCAAAATCGCATTGATGAATTTTAGCCGTTTTTCTATAATTGAACTATGAAAACCGTAAAACTTTCTCGAATTGATAAGCAGATTCTGTATTCTTATATTCCTGTGATCGATGGCCTCGCTAAGTATCTTTCTTCAAGTTATGAACTTGTTCTGCATTCATTGGAAGATTTCGATCATTCCGTTATTTGTATTTATAATGGGGATCATACAGGTCGAATGGTAGGAGCTCCAATCACCGATCTTGCATTGAATCTTCTGGAGAAGATTGAAAATGGACATACGGACTCCATTGTGTATTTTTCGAAAAACGCAAAAGGAGAGCCATTAAAATCTACGACGCTTGCGATTCGTGGGGAAGGAAACAAAGTCATTGGATTACTTTGTATTAATATGTATATGAATACGCCATTTATAGATCTTCTTAATTCTTTTGTGCCGGATCAAACCGTTGCCAATAACATAATCAATGAGACTTATACACAGAATCCGGAAGAACTGATTGAGAGCACACTGGAACTGGAGCGTATTTCAGTGATGGCTGATAACACGATTCTACCGTCCAATAAAAACAAGATTATTATTGAGCGGCTTTATGACAGGGGAATCTTCCAACTGAAGGATTCCGTCTTGAAAGTAGAAGAGTTGATGGGAATCTCGAAAAACACAATTTATATGCATATTCGAAATCATAAGAAAAAGATCGAAGGAAAGTGAACTGCCGTCAGATACAATCATCGACATGGAAGCCATCCATAGTGATGTACTCCATGTCTTTTTTGTCGTCTTGTGTGGGCGTTATATGGGAAGAAGTTTGTATGCGTTCATATCGTATATGGTTCGTACAGGACGGTTTGGTTAATTCCAATTGCCTGCCATTTATTCAGAAAATGTTCACATTCAGCTCAAATTAGTCACAGATTCCCTTACTATTCTTATGCGTGTAAGGAGGGATGACCATGAATCAGGAAGTGCTGTTTGAGGCAACGATGATGCGGGTGGAACATAAATACCCAATGACCCGGGCACAGGCGGAAGAATTCATGCGGAGGGCGCAGCCACATCTCATAAAGGATTTCTATCCGGAATATGATCTGCACAATATCTATTACGATACCGACGACAATGCCCTGATCATCAACTGTCTGGATCACCCTCAATATAAAGAGAAGCTGCGGTTAAGAACGTATGGGGAGCCCAATGAGAGCACTCCATGCTTTCTGGAAATCAAAAAGAAGTTCAGGGATACTGGCATCAAGCGGCGGATCGCAATGAATGAAGCGGACGCGAATCGCTACTTCCATGATCATGAACCGTTAAAGGATCAATCTCAGATTGCCCACGAGATCGATTATCTCGTAAAGTGCAGAGGATTAAAGGAGAAGATGTTTATTGCCTACCATCGAAAGGCATTCTCCGGCATTGAAGAAAATGATCTTCGCATCACCTTCGATACGGATATCTGTTATCGACTGAATGATCTCTCACTTCATATGACGGGAGAAGAAAAGATGATAACAGATGAGGATGATGTCCTCATGGAAATCAAGGTCAGCGACCGCTATCCGGTATGGCTGACAGAGATTCTTACCGATATGAAGCTGTATCGTCAGACCTTCTCAAAATACGGAACGATTTATTCCGATCTTATCACCGAAGCGCGCAGCCGGCAGGCTCATGTCAGCCGCGCAGTAAAGGAACCGGTCTTCCAGGCCGCCTTCCATCGAAAGGAGAACGCACCATGTTTAGTTCAATTCTAGTTTCTGCAGATCTTACACTTCTTGAAATCGCACTCTGTACCGCATCGGCGGTCGTATGCGGGCTGATGATTTCACTCAGCTATAAGGCAGTGAGTACACCATCCCGTTCATTCGCACTGACAACGGCGATTCTTCCTGTCATCGTCATGGTTGTGATTCTGATGGTAAATGGAAATCTTGGCGTTGGGGTCGCTGTGGCAGGTTCGTTTTCTCTGGTGCGCTTCCGCTCGCTTCCCGGTAAGGCAAGCGATATCGCCGTTGTATTTCTGTCCATGGCTTCTGGCCTTGCGTGTGGAACCGGCTATGCGACCTTCGCATTACTGTCGACACTGGTAATCTGTCTTCTGGGAGTTGTACTTACAAAGACAGGACTCTTCAATCAGAAGCCGACGCTTCGTTATCTTACGATTACGATTCCTGAAGATCTTGACTATGCGGACGCATTCGCAGATATCTTTGATGAATATACAAAACGGGCTGATCTGACTTCCATGAAGACAGTGAATCTCGGTGCGTTATATGAACTTCGCTATGAAGTATTCCTGAAGGATACTTCAAAAGAAAAGACAATGCTTGATATGATTCGTACCAGAAACGGCAATCTTACGGTAATGTCCAGTCTGATGGCGCCGCTCGGGACGGAGCTCTAACCTACATATCACAGGGGGTGATGAAATGAAACGCTATCTCTCTTCCATTCTTGTACTACTGCTGGTGGCGGGATGCGGAACTACTGCACAGAATTCCGCATCGATGGACACCTCACAACGGACAACTGCCCTGGAATCTGCCGGGCAGGTTTCCATTTCCTTTGGCGAAGAGGAACTGAATGAAGACTATGTTGACACCACATCGACGATTACCTTGGATGGGACAAGTGTCACCATCGAAGGAGAAGGTGCTTCGGTATCCGGTTCTTCTTTGACCATCACAAGCGGGGGCACCTATGTGTTTTCCGGAACCCTGGATGAAGGCTCCATTACGGTCGATGTTTCGGAAGAGGAATCGGTCCATCTGGTATTCAATGATGTGACGATCACCAGCACGAATGGTCCTGCGATTTATGTGAACCAGGCAAAGCGGGTGGTGCTTACCGTCTTATCCGGAACGGAGAATACATTGAATGCGGCTGGAGAAAACGCAGATGGAAAATCCGGCGGAATCTATTCCAGAGATGATCTTGTAATTAATGGCGGCGGAACCCTTGCGGTCAATACGGAAGATGGAGATGGGATTCATTCCAATGATTCCTTGAAAACCGTAAATGTGATTCTTGAGATTAACAGTGCTTCCGATGGGTTGGACGCAAAGGAACTGATCGGCATCAAGGACTGCATTCTTACGGTCAATGCGCAGTCGGATGGCCTTAAGGCAAAAGGCGATACCGATGAAGAAACAGGGATTACTGCTGCGGCAGATATCCGAATCAGCGGTGGCGTCGTGCATATCAATGCGGAAGATGATGCCTTCCAGGCAAGCGGTGACATTCTCAGTGAACTGGTGGAAGTTGACGCAGTTGCCGGAGGAGGATATGAAAACGCGGAACCGCATACAGATTCCTCTGGCGGATTCGGTAATTTCTCGGGAATGATGGGGCCTGGATTCGGCTTTGGAGGAGAAAGCGGACAGGGACGTCCAGAGGATACGGAAGGATTTGGCCCACAGGGCGGATTTGGGCAGAATCGCCCAGGAAGCTTTGAAGAGGATGGTGACAATTCATTTGACCCGGAAGAGCGGCCTGACTTCTTTGGCGGGTTCCATGATTTTGAAGAAGGAAACGGTTTTGACTTCCGAGATGAGGATGGATTCCCTCAGGGTGGATTTGGGTTCTTTGGATTCCTGGATCCGGACGAGGATGAATTCGATGACGAGGAATGGGAATCTTACTTTGGCTTCTTTGATGAACAGGAAGCAGAGGAGTTCCTGAATCGGTTTGAAGAAGAACTGGATGGCTGGGATGAACGCTTTGGCTCGCAGGATTTCGGGGAAGATGACTTCTTCAATGACTTCCTGGATCTCTTTACCGAAACGGAGGATACTTCCTCCAGCTCTAAAGGCTATTCCGCGGATGGATCGATTGTGTTCTACAGTGGAGTCTATGCGATCAATGCCTCGGATGATGCGGTAAATGCGGAAAACGACGTAACGATAGCCGATGGCACCCTTACGATTTATGCGGGGGATGATGCGATTCATTCCGATGCGAATTTAACGATTGATGGTGGAACCATCACTATCGTGGAATCCTATGAAGGCCTTGAGGCGACCAATATCATCATCAATGACGGAGAAATTGATCTTACCAGCAGTGATGATGGAATTAACGCCGCAAACAAACAGACCGAGCAGTCGTTCGGGATGGATGAGGATGACGGTTCGACACTGACCATTAACGGCGGGACGATTCAGGTAACTGCTTCCGGGGACGGAATTGACCTGAATGGAAGCGGTGTGATGAATGGCGGAACGCTTACGGTTTATGGACCGGAGAGCTCCGGCAATGGGGCACTTGATTACGCAGGAACTTTCGTGGTAAATGGTGGAACAATTCTTGCGGGAGGAGCCTCTGGCATGGCGATGACACCATCTGCTTCCTCGTCTGTCTATACGATTGAAGTTGGTATCACCGATACCAAAGGGGAAATCGAAGTGCTCGATTCTGATGGGAATGTCATCCTCAGCTACAGCTCTGATCGCTATTACAACGATCTTGTCATCTCTTCCGATCTGCTGGAACCGGGTAATACCTATGTCATCCAGCAGAATGGAAACGAACTTGGGACGGTCACAATCTCGGATTCGATCACTTATGTGAATCGAACCCAGGGAAATAACGGCTTTGGGGGCGGATTCCGCCCGGGATCCCAATCGGGTGGTCCTGGAACTCATACCGAGAACACTCGCCCAGGAACACGACCGGATCAAGGAAATGCTGGAACGCCAGAAGGCCTACAGCTGGAAGAAGGACAGGCATTCTAACGAATTATGATAGGAAAGGAAGGTGCGCCAGTTCGGCGTCAGTAATATAACAGGGTGAAACTCCCTGTCCGGTAAAGTCGTAGCGGACAGCCGGTACTCAGTCTTGGAGCCAGAGCCGTGAGGTGAGGTTTAAGCGTAGACAGAGAAGCACACGGACCG
>JAFUGM010000042.1 GCA_017469355.1 Solobacterium sp.
CATCTTCATAAATCGTGTAATACGTATTTCTGGAAAGCCCTAAAATTACAGCGTTCTGTCCATGCTGGAGCCAGATGGTAATGGTTGCCTTTCCGTCAGCGTCGGTTGTAACTGTCGTCGGGTTAGTTAAAGCAGAAGTGTTTACCGCAGTTACCTTTGTGGTTACATCATAGTTTCCTGCAATGTCATACTTTGTGCTCTTCCCGGCATTTTCCAGTTCGATTGTGAACTTGAAATACTGGTCATGAGATGCCTGATTTCCGGTCACCTTCTTTTCAATCGCAAGATCGTGAGTTACATAGTAATTCACAAACCCATCTGCTTTGGTGTCCGGGGTATTAGTCGCATATTCATAAGGAACGACTGCAGCGTTGTCGTTTTCGTGCAGTACGTATCCCACAACCTCAAGATCAGTGTCAGTGCCATCCTTGTGATTTACATAGACATCCAGAACACGACGGGTATCAAGGTCATAGTCAATTCCATGATTCTTATTGAAGGATGCGTTATCAATCTGATCCTGTGTGATTACCTTCGGTGCTGAATTCACCGCGACGGAAGACGGATTAATTTCCGTAACGATATAACGGTAAATACCCGGTTCCTTGAAGGTAACACCGGTAAAATCAATCTCGATATCATGGCGTGCGTACTTCTTTGTGGTTGCCCATTCTTCGCCATTTACCGCATTACTTTCAACGTAATGATCCTTCGCTACCGGATCATCATTTACATCTGTTCCATTTGTTTTAGCCTGAATGGAGTTCTTTACCGCATCCGGCAGTTTCTGAACATCCGTATATGTGGTGTCACCCACCGCGAATGTAACTCCCTTAATCTTTAATGCAGAGTAACCGGCAGTCGCGTTAGCATCATTACCGGCATATACCATCGTATGAACCGGCGCTGAAGGAGAAGCATTCTGATATGCGCCTGCTTCAATCGCATAATCAAATGTCACATTCGGAACATTCGCCTCCTTGTCCATTACCAGATACTTTTCAAGGTAAATCTTGCCTCCGCTTACAGGCGTGTATACAACACCTTCCGCGTGGACTGGTACTGTGGCAAGAGCTGTCATCGTTGCCAGCGCAGCCAGTCCTAAATTGATCTTTCTCATAAATTAATCCCTCACTCCTTTCCTGTTCTTCTGATTAAGGCAAATCCAGCTCCCGCAATTACAACCAGCAGTGCACCCGGAAGAATTGTTTCAATAATTCCTGTCGGAACTACCTGTGTCTTACTGTTGGTATATGCGACTGTTGTATCTGCCTGAACACCGGTATCAGTACCGCTTGCCGGTTTTGATGTTGCGGTTCTGTTACTTGCGATGAAACTTCCGGTTCCGGTTACAGTAGCGGTTGTTGAATAGCCTTCATTTGTCAGTACCGTATTGTCTTCGTTAATGGAGTATTTTGTATCCTTCGCAAGACCCTGAATCTTAATGTTCTGTCCATTCTGCAGATAGAAATGCTGTGTGATTGTTCCACCTGTTCCAACGGTGATTTCAGTCGGGTTTGTGTGAGCTGCAGTTCCGATCTGAGCATTTGCCGGAACACTTGTATCAAAATTGCCTGATACTGTGTATTTTGTGCCTGCCTGTGCGCCGGAAATTGTGACTGTGAAATCGAAATACTCGTCTCTTGAACCGGCATTTCCGGTAACTGTCTTACTAAGTGTCAGATCATATGTGGTATACAGATTTGTGAATCCAATCGCCTTCCCAGAGGGGTTAGTGCCACTTGTAGCCTGTGTGGATGCGGAATCATGAAGAACATATCCGGCAACCTGTAATGTAGGAGTAGCAGCTTCTGTATCCTTTACATAGACATCAAGATACTTTGCGGTGGTATCCAGTGTAATTCCCTGTGTCGGGGTAACAGATGTTTCCGTGATCTTATATCTGTAAATGCCCGGTTCTGTGAATGATACGCCAGAAAAATTGACAGTAACTGCGCTGTGAGCGAACACCTGTGTAGAAGCGTTATAATCCGCTGATCCTCCACCCGGAACCTTGGTAGGAATGACTGTAATCTTAGTTGTTCCGTTTGTTGTGTTCTGCCCGGTTGTAAGTGTTGCCTGCGCCGTATTATATGTCGTCTGCTTTACTGTAAATGTTGCAGTGCCAATGGTCGGTGATCCGATTCCTGCGTAGATCTTTGCGTTTCCGCTTGTCGCATTCACTGCTGTTCCCGGTTCAATCTTGAAACTGAATGTTTCTGCCGGTGTCAGCGCTTCCTTGTCCATTACAAGCATTACATCAATGTCTACGGTTGATCCGTTCACAGCTGTATACGTCGCTGCATTCACAGGTACTGCGGTTGATAATGCCGTAGCAGTGAACACCGCCGCGGCCGCAAGTGCTTTTCTAAGCCGTCTAATCATGATTTTCTTTCCTTTCTCGTTTTAAAATCCTCGTCTTCGCAATAAAAATGCCATCTTTCCATCCAAGTCCTTACTGCTTATTTCTCCAAATACTCTGGAATCTGGACTATCCAACATTCGATAATCGTTCAAAATAAAAACGCATCCCTGCGTTACTGTGTATGGGTACGCTATTGAAGAATCCTGAACTGATATCGTTGGATAAAAGATTTCTTCTGCTGGTCTGCTTCCGTTCACGAGCAGTTCTCCGCTGTCGCCTATTTCAACGACGTCTCCGCCTCTGGCAATGATTCTGCCAATATAGTTATGGCCATCTACGTTGTAGGCCACAACTTCTGTTGTCAGCGGTTCTTCGAGTTTATACGTTATCAGCAGATCGCCATCCCGTATCGCCGGAAACATGTAGTTGCCATGCATCACATGAATTCCATATACGAATTTAAATACGATAGATGCAGTAAAGGTTACAAACAGGAACTTAAAAAGGAAACGCCTGATATATGGTTTCATTCGTTTCCTTTTTCTAGTTATTTCCTTTTCTTCTGATTCAACAGGTATATTATGTGTCGTCATACATAATTTTTTCTCCTATCTCATCCTCAATTTTTCAATGTCAGCAATCCGGGTGAAGCGGATCCGCCATCCACTCTGAAATAAACAGTGTCACTGAGTCTTGTGCTGTCGTTATAGTTCTTTATTACTTCAGAGCTTTTTGTTCCGGCACCACCGATCAACTTAGAAGTACCACTAAACATTGTGTCCCCGTTTATGACATTCGGGAGTCCTTTAAACTCCTCATTCACATAGATTGTTTGTAATTGGCTCGCATAATGAAACATATTCTCAACATTACATCCATCAGGGATATTAAATCTCCCAAGATCAATTGATTCTTTTTGCGAGTAACTAATCATGTCCGAAACATCACTTATATTTGACCAATCCCATGTATTCAACCCAATAATCTCAACATTATCTTTTGATGTATAAAACATGTGATTTAATGTTATTTCATTATCTAAAAATTGCCAATTACTTAAATCAACAACTGCATTCTGTAATGCATAAAACATGCCACACGCTATATTTTTTTGATGAATCTTAGCATTCCTCAAATTGAGATAGACAGGAACATCTGCAGATGAGCCTCGTGCACAATAGAAAATTGACGGACTACTATATTCTCCGTACCATTCAGTATTATTCATATCAACAGTCAGTGGTCCTTTATTTTCATAATGCAACATATTCGATAAACCATAACTATATGAAATATCGGTGTGGAAGGTCACCCCATTCATATTGATGTATTCAAATCTCACATCACTCAGCATACCATCGGCTTTTGTTGAACTCGGCAATTTCCATCCCTGAATATTCAAAGCGTTTCCTTTAGCTGTGCTAAAGAGATAGGATAATTTTGCTGACTCAACAGTATCTTTCCATGCGGTCAAATCTAAAGTTCCTTCCCATTCCGCATTTCGAAACATCCCCTCCATGGTCTCGATGGATGACCAATCCATATTTTGTAGTGCATCCTGAAATAAATTGACATTTGTAGTGTTTGAAAACACATATCGCGCAGATGTCACATTTGATACGTCTAATGTGGGCATTGATACCGACTCAATCGACTTACAATTGTAAAACATATAATCAACCGACGTAATCATGTCCCACTTGACTAACGGTAAATGTATTTCTTTCAAATTATAGCAGTTATAGAAAGCATGATAGATTTCTGACCTCGATGTGTTCGTTTCTGCAGCCCCTTCATTTGTTAGATACAGCGTGAAATCCTCATCCTCAAGGCTATTACAATTACTAAAAAGCCCATACAAAGTGTCAGTTCTCACCTTATTAGATTCCGTATACCAATAGAGTGTAAACGTATTTATATCGATCCAATAATACAATGGCGCACCTGCAGTGACTAATGCATATTGCGTATACGAAATGTCCGAAGGCAAACTTTCCGCTCGAACTATGTGTTTTATGCCACCTGCAATATCACTACGCCCGTTATATCGCACCGACATGAAGTTGTTCGCGTATGGCATATAAGTCGTTTCTATCCAATCTGCATACAATGTGACCATGTTTTCCTCAGGAATTTCACCGGGCGTATACGGCTTGGTGAGTTCTCTGTCGTAATACCACCGATCCACGTGATCGTATTCAACCGACTTTGGAACAGCATTCATTTCCTGACCACCAATTACCCTTGGTGTTTCATCAGAAAAGTCATATATCACTGTATTGACACTGCTCGTCGTATTTTCAAAGTATCCCTTATTGTTCAGATCATAAATAATCATGTAATTAGTTTCTGGCATGTCAGAAGATATAGTGACAACAGGATATTCTCTGCCGTTCGCTTCCGAACCAGTCTTTCGATCATTCCACTTTTTTACAATTACTATTTCGTCATCTTCCAACCTCTCGTTTTCAACCAAGTGATAAACTCCTGTATCAACTAGTCCAGAGATTGATACATCGCCATTTTTCTTAATCTTCACTACTCTTTGAGTGCTATCAAGTAAATAATGCTCAGGAGCCTGAACTTCCTGCATCAAATATGTACCAGGTTCAAAACCCTCGAAGTCCACAACGCCATTACTGTTTGACTCTGCAGTTTCATAATATTCCGTTCCATAATCAGACATTCCCCAGACGCGGAACTGTGCACCTTCTACTGGGCCATTATCGTAGGAACTTGTTTTAAGAAGTGTGAATCCATGATAAGGCTCATTGTAAATAGCCGTGTAACGTCCCTCTTTTTTAGGGCCTTTTAAATCCGCTAATGTGAAATACCCAGGATTACTACTACCTTCATCTAAATGTGCATATACTGCTGTATTCTTGCCTGACTCAAATCCCGTTCCTTCCCCCCCAACTAGTTTGGTGTTATATGCAAACATGGGATAATGACTCACTGATTGTCTCATTTCACCCCAAGAATTATCCACATATATCGTCTCTAAATTTTCGCATGTATAAAACATTTGGGCTGGTTGCGTTATATTACTCCCAACCATTCCAGATAAGTCGATCACTCGCAATTTATTACAGCGATTAAAAGCATCTACTGTGATGTTTATAGAAGGCATTATAGCTTCAGAGAAATCAAGTTCCTCTAATGCCGAATAGCAGTTTTGAAACATACCATATATGTTTTCTAACGATGAAAAATCAACCGCACCAAACTCTACGCATTTTAAATTAGAGCATCCGTAGAACATCTGGGCAGCTGTAATGATACTAGATGTATTCACCCATGTATCTATACCGTGAATCTCGGTAATATAGTACATATCCTGAAACATAGAAGCGAGGCTTGTTACACCACTTAAATCCCAGTCATATACATTAAGGACATAATATCCATTTATTCCAATGTTTCTTATAAAGTTCGAAAGACTACCAGGCACTTTAAAGTTGTTCATATTTAGTACCTGAACTCCTGAAGATCCAGAGAACATGTATCTTAATGTGTTCGCTATGTCTTTCCCCGTAAAATTCCAATTTGAAATGTCTGCATTTTTTATACCGGGACAATTCGCAAATGCATACTGAGCATTTGATATATTAGATTTATTCCAAGATGATATATCAATACTTTCCAGGCTATAACAGCCTTGAAACATACTGCCTATGCTAGATGTATATGAAGTATTAATATTTTCTATTCCTACTATACTTGTTAATTTTTGGAATTCATAGAACATGGAATTACTCCATACAGGTGCGAACACATTTGGATTTATCACTATGTTTTCAACTGAAGATTTATCGAGCGTACTTGAATATCCTAATGTACCCTGATTCATAGTGCATGGATTTCCGTCTCCAACAATAAGCGTATTTCCTTTTAATGTCACTGTGCAATAATTTGTCGGAAGCCCTTCCGCAGAAACATCAACGACCTCAGCCTTAAAGAAAAGTGATGCCGCAACACAGATTATCATTACCAGTTTTATCAGTTTATTAAACATCTTTAACATCGCTTCTATCACCTTTCATCGTATGCTATAAAGGTTACGGATTTTATCCCGTAATCCTTATGTTCTCATTCGTTTTTCTCGTTTCTGTGCCATCGTCAACGCAAACAGTCCAGCAATACCAATCACCAACAACATCGCGCCTCCTGTTGCAGGAAGAATTCCTGTTGGAATGGTTGTGCCATTCTTATTCGTTGCAGCGATCTTATTCTGGGATTCTGTTTTGCTAACGGTGATTCCATTATTCCTGTACGTCACAGAATAGCCTTCAGATGAATAATCATCCTCAGTAATTGTCACTTCTGCCCCGACATACACATCAAACGTAATTGAATCACCATGGCGCAATTCAATCGTTCCATCTCCATTGCCATCCACATGAAGTTCTCCATCCGTCACAGATATTCCGCCCTGTGTTCCGTGATAGAGGTATAAACCATTCACACTTCTCTCATATGGATCTTCAATATGAACAGTAAATGTGAAGTCCTTTTCGCGGTTCCCAAGGTTTCCTGTTACGGTTTTGCTGACGGTTACGCTGGCTTTCCTTAGTACGGAGTTGATAATCTCAGCCTTTGACGTACCATCACGCAGAACATATCCCTCTGCCGACGTACCATGAAAGTCGTCGCTTTCATTTGGCTCATCTACAACATAAAAGCTTCCAACCGGAAGCTGATCAATCGTAACAACATCACCATGCTTTACTTCAACCGTCGAAAGACCAACACGATCAAATATGAGAGTTCCGCAGGATGACGTTCCGTCAGAATGCGCAATCTCATAGGGGAATTCCCCGGAAATTGGCTGTCCGTGGCTTTCCTCACTTTTGCCATCATTTCTCAATCGTATATTCAATTCAAACAGCGTATTGAGATCATCGGACTCGCCATATACAACCGTCTTTGTAATCGTGAGCTTTGAACGTTCAACATCATTGGTGAACGCCACCGTAGTAGAGTCACCCTGTTTCAGTTCCTTCATCCCTGTTCCAAGTGCAACTCCTGCACTTGAGGCGACGCCATCATCCGTGTCACCATCAGTAATTGAATAGGATGCCTTGTAGGCATTTGCTGACTCGGTTACTTCATATGAGACTCCAACCGGAAGATCCTGTATCACAATCGCTTTCCCGTCGTTCATATAGAAGACTTTCTCAGCGTTTCCATCTTCATCAGCAGTAATTCTTCCGATATCGGAATTGACGCTCATTCCCGGTGTCATCCCCGATAAATTCAGCGTGAATTCAAATTGAGTATCATCCCCCGATGCCGGAGGATTTAGCACCTGTTTTGTGATAAGCAAATCAGTAGTTACATTGAATTCGTTAGTAAATTCTACTGTGATATCTTCACCCTGATCCACAATCTCAACTGCAGTGGCCAGATCCTTATTTTCGGTTGCGTTGGTTCCCTTCTGCTGAATGAAGCTATTCAGACCATTCGCATCTGTAATTTCATATGTCGCACTGAAATCCCCTCCCTTTTCGAGGAATTGATATTTGGAGCCGACAGGTAGTTTCTCAAATTTAACGGATTCTCCATTCTTCAGAGTGATCGTAGTCGTTGCTGATCCACTCTTGTCTGCCGTAAATATCGTTCCATCAGATGCAGCATATGTTGTTAACGCCTTCAAGCCCTCAAACGATACGTAGAATTCGTATTCATCATCAGGATTGATAACGTTGCCAGTTACCTTCTTTTTGAGTGTCACGGATTCTGTTTCCAGTTCATCCGCCTGATTAAGGAATGTAACTGTCTTGTCTTCTGTCTGGTCTATCACCCCAGAGTCATTCCCGGATGAAACCGACGAGGTATACCCAGCCGATTCATCTTCAGTGATTGAATAATGATATCCATCAGGAAGGATAAATTCTTTTGACTCCCCGTTTCGAAGAGTAAATGTTGCTTTGCCATTCTGAAACAGTGTATCTGAATAGGTTTTAACACCCATAACGCTGTTTCCGTCTTCATCTGTTATCGTAATGTGAAATACAAATGGTATTGTCGATTCATCAGATACTGTTTTACTGACGATTACCCGGCCATAAGATACAGGCGCAACCTTCTGCGATTCGTTATATACGGTTCCGCTTTTATTGATGATCGCACCCGGATTAGCCTTCGTATGGTCAGTCTGATAACCAGCGTAATTATTCTCCCAGAAATACCGGTAGTTACTCGCGTCAATTACCTTGAAGCGATAAATCCAGGTATCATCAGATATCTTTTCCCATCTCGATTCATCGTCGGAGGATCGCTTCACATTACTTGTTGGATCATACTTTCTATCTAAGGTGAAACAAGCACCGATACCATATGGGTAATTTGCACTACCAACAAAGTCCCCAGTACTTCCGTCTATTGCTGCAAGATATTCGTAGGTATACAAATAAATACTTCGCGTATGTATATCCGTTGTTTTTCCATCACTGGAGACAACTGTATATGTGTTTTCTGATGCGTTGTTACTATAGCCTGCTAACAGTTTCCCGTTAAATTTCTCATATACAGTTCCTTCAAGTGGGTGGTTATATCTATCATTGTTTACAGTGGTGGATACCTCATTTGGACTTACCAGCCACAGCTTGTCATACGTGCTTTTATTATTCGACGCTGAAAAGTTGTTGATTATCGGATCATACTTTACCTGACGTGCTCCAATCGCGCCCCTCAATTCTTCCGGGAATGTCATAAACAAGTTATTTTGACTTGTGTACATGGACGCTGAGAACTCTGGATAATATGAACTGTTTCTAGCTTCCACTCCTGTAACAGAATGCCAATATGTGGACGTGTTTGTGAGACTATCCGCACCATTCAGCATCGCCCGGACATGTGAAGCTCCCCATCCTCCATACGTATAACCTCCTGATCCATTAGGTGCATATACCGGAGCGTATTCAAGATTCATCTTATATGGACCGACATTGTTGGCATCATATGTCATCAACTCCGTATAAAGAACGTTAGGGCCATCTCCAGTACATTCCTGAGTGTATCGGTCATTCAGTATTGAAGTTGTGCCGTTCTGCTTGAGTTCCACGGAGTGAGTGCACCCTTCCGCAATACACTGTTCATAAACATATGGATCATTATGATTCCATTCAATAATTGTCAGCCAGTCATCGTTGTGCACGCATCGATGTGTATTTCCTGATATCGTCGTTCCACTTGGTGTGTGACTGTGAAAGGAATTTCGGTAATCACCACCTAATGCCGGGCCAAATGTCAATCCGGCGATACCGTCTTTGAGGATATCGACGCTAATGCCATAAATTGACACAGCGTATTTAACAGTAGGGCTTTCTGCATTCGCTACAGTAAATAGACCTGTCTGGCCAACCGTAAACAAACCGACTATCAGCCCAAGTGCAATTGCTACATTCGCTAATCTTCTAAGCAGTTTATTTGCCATACTGTTTCCTCCCTTTCACTTCACCTTTTTCATCCAAGCTTCCTACTCACACATCTTCAAAACTGTTGTCGCTTCTTCACGTGTGGTATAAGGCCCTGCGACTACTCGATACTCCATAAAAAAGCCATGCTCATACGCAAGGCTTCCGACTTCTTCCCAATCCAATTTTGTACATTGGATAGATGCATTCTTTTTTGACGTTGCTTTCAATATTCTCGACTTGCCATAGACAGTGCCCTTCTCATGTGTAGTTGTCTTCTGTACAATCCAGTAACTGAAGGTTCTTCTGCTGTCCTTTTCTGTTTCTTCAGGTTTTGTTTCTGCTAACTTATCTGTTAAGTAGGACGCAACCTTATCACTTTCCAAATCAGGAACTTTTTTCCTGTAATAATTCGTGGATATCTCGACCGCCTTTTGAAAACTCAGATTGTCATTTTCGATCAGGCTCTTCGCAAACATCACCGGTTTGAAGTAGCCCTGCGGAATCCACTCTTCCTTTTTTCGTGCCATATGACTTATTCCGTCGGTTCTTCAGAGGCTTCTTCGCCAGCTTCTGCCTCAACGCCATCCTCTTCTTCACCGGCTTCTACTTCCTGTGCAGCAAGTTCCTCTTCTGTGTAGTAATACTGCGCCAGAATCTCATAGTTGCTGTTCATCGGTTCCTTAATGGCATTACCACCAAACGCATACGTGAATCCAGAGAATTCATTCAGATTTAACTCACCGGCAATTTCCCATAAATACATCGTAGCGTAAAACTGTTCTTCATACGCTCCATCTTCCGATACTCCATGGAAGGTTACAGCGTACTGGAACTGATCCATATCGGAAGCTCCGATAATCTGCTGGACGTTACCGATCCGATCAATAATGTATTCTCTTGACCATGTCGCAGCTTTTTCTCCGACAAATCTCGCAGTCAGGTAATCACCAAGTGCGTTCGCTGTTGCTTGTGTGAATTCCAGTGGCGAAATCACCTGATCCAGAACTGTCTGACCTTTCGATACATAGTCATATCCGTGTTTCTTCAGGTAAATATCAATGTTGTAATAATGTTCTGCCGGATTATTCAGAAACTCCTCATCCATCGTAGCTTCAATATTCACAATTGTTACCAGAGGAACAAGTTCCGTGTCCGAGGTGGAAACATTATATTCAATGTGCTCTTCAATTTCCTTAGGTAGTGTAGCAGTCTTAGGTGTTTTGTGCGCAAACACCATATTCGTTCCTTCAAGACCATAAATAATTACTGATTCATCGTTAAACAGATCTATTGTCTGTCCATCGGTCAGATCCTCTACTACAAACTCGTAGGTTTCCGTGTTGATATCAATTCCAAGTTCCCCTTTAAACCGCTTGGTATCAATTCCTACTTCAACGATATCTCCGTTTGATAGATCCTCAAACTTGGATAGTGTCAAATTACTCTTCCGGTTGTCTTCACCCTGAATGTAGAACAGACTCAAACTGTCCATCACCGACTTAACCTGGATGTATTCCTGTTCGTTATAGAAATCCGCAGCGGTATAGCTTTTCGGCGTGACTTCAATAATTCCTTTTCCATCCGGGCCATACGCCTTTATGTCGATATAATCCACAAAGTCGTATTCATGATTTGTAGATCGATTCTCATTTGGTGCAGATGATTCCGATGTTTTCTTACATCCCGCTGCACCAAACAGCATCGTTAACGCTGTCATTGTGACCAATGCTTTTCTGAGCTTCATAAATCAAAATCTCCTTAATCGTATTCTTCCCACTCGCCTACCCATTCGCAGACGGTCATGTTTCCTTCCTGCCAACAGGAGGTACTACCTCCGGTTAAACCGTATGGATTAGTTGCCTGCTCCGAAACTGACGGCTGTGGTGCTGCGGGCTGTGGCCATTCACACGCTGTTCCATTCCATACACCATAGGATGCAGCACAATCGGCTTTTGCCTGTGCATATGGATCCGCTGGAGCGGTATTTACATTTGCCTGAGGTTTAGGCATGTGTGAAGGCGAAGGTTTTTGTGTAGGAGAAGGTTCAGGTGATGGTTCCGGTGTTTCCTCTTCCACCTCTTCAACCGGCTCTTCTGCCACTTCTTCTACCTCTTCAATTTCCGGTTCGGGTTCTTCAATGCGTTCTGTAATTTCGATATCTACATTACGGATTGTGATATTCCCGTTATCGTCATAGGCTGTCAGCAACACGGAATAATCACCCGGGGTAGTATTGTCGAGATCCCCACGTATTGTGACATGGCTTTTCGATCCCTGTGACTGAACACTGATCCATTCCAGAAGGTTAAACCCGGTTTCTGCTTCCGCACTGTATTGGCTCTCGCAGACCACGGATGGCGCTGATGGATTAATAATCACCTGTCTTGAACATCCGGCTAACAGAGCGATCAAACCTATCGTTACTATGTTCTTCTTCACGGTTGCCTCTCCTTTCTTTTGTTTATGATTAATATGTTACTATATGTATTAATGGAGGTGTTTCTTGATGAAACGATTGCTGTATGGATTACTGGTTACAGTCCTTTGCGCAGTGATTGCGCTATGTTTATATAAGACAGTTCCCGATGTCTCTGATGCGGTTCTGGCTCATAAGGAGCGACGGCATATCACAGAGGTTGTGGAAACTAATTCTGAGCCGGATGAAGTATTCTCCAAGGAGGCGTTTAATCAGCTCTTTGCGATCAATCCCGATCTTGTCGGATATCTCGTCTTTGACTCCGGTATTGTTTCCTCTCCGGTGGTTCAGGGATACAGCAACGAGTCCTACCTGAAGACCTCATTCGAAAGAGAATATTCTTCGCAGGGAACCTTGTTCATGGATTACAATTCCACGCTGAATTCCCAGCACTATACGATCTTCGGTCACAATGTTTACTATGATGATTCCGCAATGTTCTCTCCGGTATCTCGCATCGTTACTCAAGAGGAGTACGAGAAGAACCGCTACTTCTCTCTGTATACTTATGAGGGAAGAATCATGTACGAAATCACCAATGTAATCTACTTTACGGATGATGACTTCTTAGACTATGACTACACCCGTACCGAATTCATGTCAGAGAACGATTTCGAGATCTGGATGGATCTGAACCGAAACAGGAATCTGATCCACGCTGAAAATTCAATTACTTACCAGGATCACTTTGTGACGCTTCAGACCTGTAAGAAATGGGATGATCATACAATCATTCTTGTTCTGGCGAAGGAGCTTGGTCGAAGTTCATACTGACATCGTTTTTCGGGATATAGAACATGTAGCATTCCCGCATATTGTTCTTTAGAGCAAATATCCCATCCTCGATCAGACTGTTTGAGATTCTCTCAAGATTCTGCTCCGATAACTGTTCCGCAGCTGCTTCTTCCGTACAGTCCGTCAGAAGTTGCAGATGGGCAACACACGCTGAATTAAAGTTGTTCCAGATCTGTGCGTTCACATTGTCCGCAGCATCTCTGCAGACCACAATAAATAACTGTTTCATATTAACCTCCAAAAAAGATCCCCGTTATTCTGAGGATCTTTTTGTTCGTAACTGATTCTTTAATCGGTAGAATGAGTCTCTTGCGATGCCGATCTCTCCGATCAGTTCATCATCTGTTTTCTTCCCGCCGAATTCAATCGCTTCACTCAGGATCAGACTCATTGTTGTATTTTTCAATTCCTCGTCCAGTTTTCCCGGTGTTCCAAGCTGTGCTCCCTTTCTGACAGCCTCTTCCAACCGTTCCTTCCGAGCCATCCGATCTTTTTCGTAGGCTTCAAAGTAATCATTGATCTGGTGAGTAATAAACCGTCTTGCAAAACGTGTTTTATCCATCTCAGGATCACCATAGCCCGCAGCCATAAGGCCGGATGTATTGAAGTAAGGTTCCTTCAGGAAGACCACATTCACTCCCAGTCCAAGTAGATCCAAGTAGATCCTTGTGGCTTCCTCGGCATTTTCAGATATTCTGCTTAATGCCGATGTCACAAGCGTATCTCCCTTCTCCAGCTTGACCAGCAATTCATATAAATGCGGTCTCCCCTTGGAAGATTCAATAATGGAATCACAATAGATTTCTACATCTCCATAGGTTGTTTCAATATCTGTTCTTTGTTTCGCCTCACTTCTGGCGGTGTTCGCCACACTGATGTATCCGTATGTAGTCATATCGTTCTAAAGTTTCGGGTGACTTTTCAGCCACCCGAATTCCCTTCTTCAAAGATTACATGATTCCTTTGTCAAACTTCACAACAGACTGTACTCTGGTTGCGACACGCTTGAAGAACGCTACTGCATTATTGGATTCAGAGGACTCCGGTGTTTCGGTTTCCACATACTTGTCAGGATTTACGAACTTGTCCTTGTCCGTTTCCTTCTCCGCAAGATTCGCTTCCGCAGCTTCAACTTCTGCCTTAGCAGATTCTGCAGCTTCGTATGCATCAGTAACAGTTTCTTCAACAGCTACCGCCTGATTGTATTCCTCGGTTGCCTGACTGTAGGATTCCTGAGCATTGTTGAGATCTTCGGCCGCTGCTTCATTGATGGATTCCTGTACAGCCTTAGCTTCCGCTACAGTTGTATCGTAAGTGTTCTGTGCCGACGCATCAGCATTCGTCTTAACTTCCAGAGCTGTGCTTTCTGCAGTCTCACGTACTTCCTTCGCTGCATTTTCAGCCGCAGTGTAGGTCTCCTTTGCCTCCTTTTCGGATGCGTCGTATTCTGCCTTGTTCTCATTGAGTTCAGCATCACGAGTATCTTCAGCATCCTTAATTGCGGAGTCACGCTCTTCACGTGCTGCGGTTGTGTCTTCATCGAACTTAGCCTGCTGTTCTGCAGCAGTACGCTCTACGATATCATCTGCCTCTGCTTCAGCAATTGCTTCTTTCTCATCGGCTGTTTCATCAATGACTCTCTGCTTTTCATCAGCCATTGTCTCAGTAGCATCATCCAGATTCTGATTTGCTTCATCGAGTGCTTCCTGCTTATCCTCAACATCTGCCTCTGCATCTTTTACAGCATCTTCTTTTGCGAGGACCACTTCGCCTGCAGCATCCGCCAGTTTTTCAGCGTCGGTTAATTCGGAATACTTGATTTCGACGACATCGATCTTATCTTCTACGATGGCTGTCTTTTCATCTGTATCAACCTGCGCTGAAATCAGAGCGTTGGCTTTCTCTTCAGCGTCGAGATTCGCATCTGCCAGAATTTCATTTGCGGACTTCAGAACCTCTTTTGCGGTTTCGAGTTCAGCTGTAGCATCGGCAATCGCCTGTGCTTCCTCTTCGGTAAGACCATTTCTGGAATTAAGATCATTCAGGAATTCTGTTTTCTCATCGAGTACTGCTTTCGCCTGATTTACAGCCTCCATAACGGAGTTGTAGTATTCAAGGAACATCGCCTCGTATTCATCAACTGTATAGACTGTTTCATCTGCCTTCGGCCATGTGAACACCTGTGAATGTGTGATCGAACGCTTGTAATTCAGCCCATTCAATCCATCTTCATCGTTGATCGCATAACCAGTTGCGCTGTCATTGTGTGTATTAGACATTAGATTTCGATAATGTCCACCGTTATAGGATTCTTCCGAATCAAACCATCCTCTGTACGGACTACCACTTGTGTACGCATCTCCCTTAAATCCCCAGGCGAGGTTTTCGGCAGTCGAGAATTTGGAAGAATACCAGTCTTCTTTTACAGGATGGTTATGTGTGTAAGATGCGATATTAGCATTGAGTTCCGCAATTCCCATTAACCGGTAGGTAACTCCATATGCATGACTGACTTCATTATGATCGACCTTACCATCTACAAGTTCGTTTCCTTCTCGAATGTACTGGAAGACCCGTTTTACATTCTCAAGGCTGGTAGAATCGCCTTCTTTACCGATTTCGGTTTTAATCTCATCATCAAGACTTTCACCATAGGTCAATGCATCGATTGCATACTGCGCATCCGCATCACCCTGCTCCAGACGGTACTGGTAGAATCCAAGGACACCCTGCGCTACTGCGACATTCGCATCTTCAACTGCCTGTTCTGCTCTTTCAACTTCAGCCTTCGCATCGATAATTCTCTGCTCCGCAAGATCCAGTGCCTTTTCAGCAGTTTCGAGATCGTTTTCTGCCTGCTTCTTAGAATCTTCAGCGTTCTGTACTGCCTTCTGGGCATCGATGACTGCCTGCTTCGCTGCGGCGTCATTGCTCTTTGCGGTTTCCAGAGCCTTCTTAGATTCTTCGAGAATCTGCTGTGCTTCCTTCAGATCATCTTCTGCAAGATTCTTTGCGTCCTGAGCCTTCAGTACATCGGCATCCAGTGATTCTTTCTCTTCGTTCGCTGCGGTCAGTTCGTCCTTTGCGTATGCAAGTGCACTATCTGCAGCGATCTTGTCATTCACCGCATCAATCTGAGCCTGTGTTGCATCAGAGAGTGCTTTGACTGCATCTGTATAAGCGGGGTCTGCTTCTGCTTCTTCTACTGCTTTTCTATATGCTTCTTCGGCAGCCGCCAGATTCTCGTCATATGTTTTCTTAGCTTCTGCATTTGCGACATTCTGTGCTTCAAGTGCATCTGCTACTGCTGTGTTATATGTATCACCCGCAAGTTTAACTGCTTCGTCATACTTCTTTACGGAAGCTGTATCCTTCGTCTCCTTCAGAGCACTTGCACTGGCTACTGCGCCATTGTATTCATCCTGAGCAATCAGGATCGCTTCGTTGAATGCTTCTTTTGCTTCATCCAGTGCCTGGTTATAGGTTTCCAGTGCCTCTTCGTTGGCTTCAAGTAATACAGAGGATGCGATCGCTTCAGCCAGGTCATAATCTGTCTTAGCGTTGAGAATGATCTCGTTGTACTCTTCCTGAGCTGCTTCGAGATTTTCCTTAGCGAGTGTCAGCGCAGCTTTCTTTGCGCCGACATATGCTTTCGCAAACTCTACAGCGTCATCATCCTGTTCCAGTCCAGTGAGATCTCTCAGTTCCTGTTTTGCTGCTTCATATTCCTCATTCGCCTTTTCGTAAGCGACTTTCGCTGCAGTTAAGGAAGCGGTAGCCTTTGCGATTTCTCCATCCAGACGATTCAGTTCCTTCTGATAAGGGCTGAGTTCCGGCGTCTTTGTGGAGGTGTTACTCGTTTTAGAACCGGAATTGGTTGTTGCGCCAGTAGATACCGGAGTTGTTACATCAGCGAGTGCATCCTGTGTGCCATCATATGCGTAAGGATCGTTGTACTGAACCTGTGCAGTTTGTGTATTTCCTGCAATAGGTCTCGCTGTATTTCCAGTGCTTACTGTGTTGTTCTGTACTTTTTCTTCTGTTTTTTCGTTCGAGGTCGATGTCTTTGTTTCCGACGCTTCAGAAGTGTTGTTCTCACCCTTGACTGTTTCCTTGCCCTGCTCCTTAGAAGGCTTCTGGGCTTCCCCTACCGAAACAATCTGTTCGGGTTCATCTGCAGGTTCCGGGATATCACTCTTCCGGGAGAATAACCCGCATCCAGCGATAGAAGTGGCGAGAACGGCTGTGGTTGTGACTTTTGCTAACTGTTTTACTTTCATAATTTCCTCCATGTCTGCCTCTCGTTAATAATATAGTACTATATTATTATCAATGCAACTGCATTGGATAACTTTTTTTATTAACGGGGCTGAAAGTTTTACCTTTCACTCTTTAGACGAAGCGAAAATATGATTTTGAACGTTTTAATTTAAATTTTTTTATTTTTTTCGAGATTCCGAGAATCGAACTCGGTTTAACCATTAATCTCGGTAAGAAAAGAGAGCCAGCAGATCTGACTCTCTATTTAATGATTACTCGGCTTTCGTTGTCTTCCGCTTAATCAGCACTGCTGCCAGTGCGATCACGGCAGCTACTCCGATACCGCCAAATACCATTGTGTTTTTGCCGGTGCCGGTACGTATCCACATAACACGTTTCCGACGGCGTTTCGGATTCCGGTCAATCCACATTGTCTGGTCATCATCAGTGATGTCCTCATGACTTGTAAGGAATACATGACCTTCTCCAAGGTATAACTGTTCAAATGCGACACATACCGTTCCGTTCATATCCGATGCGTCGAATGTGAATGAAAGTTCGGTTGCACCACTTGCAACAGTCGGCGTAAATCTCTTGGATGCCACTACCGGTGTTCCGTTGCTATACAGAATACCTCCGTCTGTTCCATCAGGATTCTTTACATGTAAAGCACCTTCAAGAACATACTCTACACCCGGAGTTAATCCATCAAAGTAAACGATATCGTTAATCGTTACACTCTTGTTTGGATAAACCGTGTCATATCCATCCGCCAGATTATAGGCCATTGTCCGAATATGGAGTTCTGGTACAGATGGTGTTTCTACTGTTACAGTCTGACCTTTATCCGTAATATCCGCATGATCCGCAACCTTGGCTGTTCCAAGTAACAGATCTTCAAATACTACGAGGCTTCTGCCTTCCAGACCTCTTGTGTTTACAGTGAATGTCATCTTCACAGTTCCATCTTTCGATGTAGGCGTGAATTTCACACTCTCACTTTCAAGTGTCTTTTCATCTTTTCCGTCAGTTCCAACCAAATGGAGTGTTCCATTCAGGGTATATTCTTTGCCAACTTCAAGATTCTTGTAAGTAACAGTATCAATCACCTTTACAGATTCTCCGACAGCAAGTGTCTTGCCATCGTTTTCATTTGTAGCGGTTGTTGAAATGCTAGGAGTTTCATTTTTGGATGGTGTGGGAGGAGTTTCAGGTGTCTTTGTTACAGTAACCGTCTGTCCTTTATCTGTAATATCAGCGTGGAACGCAACGATATTATCACCGCGATAAAGATCCTCAAATACTACGAGGCTTCTGCCTTCCAGCTCACTCGCATCAACAGTAAACGTAACTTTTACTGTTCCACTTGTGGTTGAAGGTGTGAACGGCTGTTTCACTACAGCAATAACTCCATCATCAGATCCATCAGATGCAACTAAGTGCAGCGTTCCATCCAATACATAGTCAACTCCAACAATCAGATTGTTGTAGCTTACTGTATCGGTGATAGTTACTGATTTCTCCGGTTTTACAGTCTTACCGTTGTTATCCCCGGTAGCTGTGGTTCCAATAGTAGGAACTTTACCCTTTACGGTAACAGTCTGTCCCGCATCAGTCAGATCAGCATGTTCTGCCACCTTTGTGTCACCGTAATACAGTTCCTCAAAGACAACCAGAGTGCGATCTTCAAGATCCGATACATCTACATTTGTGAATTTGATTGTGGTTGTTCCATTCTTCATCTCAGCAGTAAACTTACCAGATCCTTTAGCTATCACACCGCCATCAGTTCCATCGTTATTTACGAGATGTAGTTCACCCTTCATCTCATAAGTTTCTCCAATTTCTACGCCTCTATATGTAACTGTATCGGTGATGGTAGCAGTCTTGGAAACTTCAACCTCATGAGTTCCTGTTTCACCAGTAGCAGTGGTTTGGATTTCGATAACATTCTGATATGTGTGAATGATGATCGTCTGATCCTCATCTGTAATATCAGCGTGAGTCAGAATTGTTGTTCCACCCTGCTGCAGATCCTCAAAGACAACGAGTTTATCGCCATCCTTCAGGTCACTTCCATCGAATTCAAAGACTACATCCACTGTTCCATTCGGTTCAGACGGTGCAAATGTAGCAGTTGCTGTTACAGGAGAGCCATTCACAATCAGTTCTCCAGCATCTTCACCATCCACATTTACATGAATCGTACCTGTAAGAACATAATTCTTATTTGGCTTCAGGTTCGTGTATGTAACAGTATCTGTCAGGTAGACTGTCTTCACATCTGCATCTTCATCAATCAAGATTTCTTTGCCACCTGTATTGGTGTCAACAGCAGTTGTTTTCATTGTTCCGTCATCGAATGTGACAGTCTGTGCCTCATCATCGATGTCCGCATGAATCGCAATTTCTTCTTCACCGAAGTAGCAGGTTTCGAATACAACCACTGTCTTGCCCTTCAGCGTCTCACGCTTAACCTTGAATGTCATGGACATCGTTCCGTCTGCAGTCTGCGGAGTAAATGTCTTACTGACGGGTTCTACTCCTTCGATTGCGTTTCCGGTTGCCTTATCCATTAATGTTCCAGTCATTGTGTAACGCTTATTCGGCTGGAGACCGATGTATTCTACCTTATCGGTAATGTAGTAATACTCTTCCTTATCGGTATCAGTCGCATCATCTGTAGTATCAGATGCTGTTGTCTGGATGCCCGGGAAGGTAATTGTCTGTTCTGCATCATCAATATTGGTGTGCCATCCGACATAACCCTCTTCCTTAGGCTCCGGTGCCGGAATTTCCGGTGTAGGAGTAGGCTCCGGTTCCGCTTCAACATCACCAGTAATTGTGAATATTCCATAAACATAAGTCACAGAATAGTTACCCTGTGTCTTAGCGCCGGATGCGAAGATCTTATATGTACCTCTGGATTCACCCTTTGCACGGTACAGCGTATAGGATACTGTGTCAGATCCAAGTGTTCCGCTTACAGTCGCTGTGAATTCAGGATCTGCTTCTTTGAACACCTTAGTAGCATCTGCCACTGTAACAATTACCGCTTTCGGCTCGATTACAAGACCGCCGTCAACAACCACAAAGGATACATCGTACTCGCTGTTGTCATTCACAAAGTCATCCGACTTCAGTCCGAGTGCGAAGTTTCCAGCGTCGGTTGAAACAATGCTTCTATCTACGGAACTATGGAAGTCCGCATCTGTGTAAGAACTGTCACTGGACTCAAAGGTATAACCGGTCACTGTGTGCTCTGTTCCGTCATAAGTAAATGTTTCCTTATTTCCGGTGATAGTCACCGTTACAGGTGTAACCTCTGCGTTCTTAATATAGACAATCTCTACTGTTTCAGATTTGAAATCTGCAGGATCCGTATTCGTGGAATCTACAGCTTCCAGAGTTCCTACTGTAGGCGTGTATCCAGCAATTTCAGGAGCCGTATATGTTCCCCATCCGAGCTTGATAGTGGTAACTGCCGGAGTCTTTACGCTCTTTCCAGTCACACTGTCTTTTGCGGATGTCGCAGCTGTCTTCTGGAGCTGGCCAACCTGAGTTACTGCTGTCTTCAGCTCTGCGCCATCTTCATCAACGAACTTGATCGTACGGATAACTTCCTTTGTTTCCGCCGGAGCATCCTGATCTAATGTCGTTCCGTGCACAACCTTTACTACCACGTCTTCCGGGGCGATATAAGCACCGGTTTCATCCATGGTATATTCCGCTGTTGCCGGATACTTCTCATTGACATCTGCCTTTTCGTATCCAAGCGCATACAGGCTTTCAAGGATCTGAGACAGTGTTTTTCCGTCAGAATCCGCAAGAATTGCAGTCAATCCCTGCATGACATTAACGGTGAAATCATTATCGGAAAGATCCTGCTTATCCTGATCGTTTACATCAACGAAGCTAACCTTAACATCTTTGGTCGGAATCTTAGTGTAGTGAGCTACTAATGTAATATCCGAAGTGGATGTAATTGCTTTGTCGAAGTCATACGGTTCAGAAGCATTTCCTAAGTACCAGCCAGTAAAGTCATGTCCATACTTCGCCGGATTTGACGGTTTTGTGACATATCCACCAACAGAGGTCTGCTGATCTTTATATCCGCCAAGAGGTACGACGGTTGCGCCGTTGTCATCGAAATGAACGGTAATTACCTTCTGCTTTGCATGATTGAATGTGAGCGTCAGATTTGTGTCATTTCCCGTAGTGAATGCTACCGTGTCGGACTTCAGATTAGCACCATAGGTGTATCCAGTCTCATCACAGGTCGGCATATTCTGTTCGGAAACCGTGTAGTTTCCTCTGGAAAGATTGGTGACTGTGACTTTACCATTCGCATCTGTTGTGCCACCACCAATAGTTGTTCCAGCAGAATCCACAACCGTTACCGGTACGCCTGCTAAAGGTACAGGATTTGCGGAATCCGTATTGTCCTGAACAGTAACTGTTAAAGTAGCCTTCTTGCCATCATCTGTAACAATCTGGCCATAAAGGTTTAACGGCTCGTCTGTTGCAGACTTTGTTACGACACCATCAAACAATGTTGTGTACGCATCATCGGTGTACCATCCATCAAATACCTGAGTAGAAGTGACTGACGGCTTGTAGGTAACCTTCGCATTCACATCATAATTCTCAGTCTTTGACGGAGTAGTCTCGCTATCAACATAGAAATTCACCTCACGCTGATAATCAGAAGAATTATCATCGCCTGCTACGGTGTAGTACTTAATGGAAATGTCTGTTACACGAATGTTTTCATTCACGTAGTTTGCACTTCCACACTGCTCCTTTACCGCATCCGGTAAGGTTGTAAGCAGATAAGCAATTTCGCCAGCCAGTGTATCCGCAAATGCTGATTCAGACCGCTTTCCGTGATACACCTTTGAGGTGACCTGGATCGGTGCGCGGAATTTCATCTCCGACGGTTCGGTTGTTGTGATGTAGTTCACTGTATCCGAATTGTAGTAAGCCGTCTGTGCGAGAATTGAGATTTCTGCATAGGAACCAGCAGGCAGTTCCGCCTCATTGAAGTTAGCGTCAGTGTATTCGGTTCCCGGGAGACCCTTCTTGATTGAATCTACCGTCGCACTTACCTTACCGCCATCCGCATGATTGGTGACGACAATGTAATTGTTTGTAGGAGAAGTAAGTTCCAGATTGTCTGTTGCGCCGGTTTCGGAATACGTAACCGGAACATTCACAGAATTCGTGACAGAGTACCGGCGAACTTCCGCTCTTGCGATAGTGCCGGAGTACGAGCTGTCAGTATAAGCAGTTGTTCCACCAGTGTTGGCATTCAGGAACTGCTTTTCTGTCGGCGCTGGATCTGCTCCGACGAACGTGATCGTATGCGCAGGATTTTCTGCACTTGCGGAAGAATAAAACGCCAGAACATCACCAACTTTAAGATTTAAAGTTGATCCGTCAGCCAGTTTCACCGCACTGTTTCCTGATGCGTAATTGCTCGTGGCCATTGGGAAGGATTCATAATCATCCGCGAAGTACAGAAGACCACCGGCCTCCAGTACCCGCGCTGATCCAACCCAGCAGTCAATCTTTGTATTTCCAATGAGCGTATCGGCTTTGGCCTTCATCGCATCATCGGTACTCGCCGCATTAACAGGAATTGTTGATATCGGGTTAATAAGAGTACTTGCCCCTACGACAATAGAGGCAAGTACCTTTCCGAATCGATTAATAAGTTTATTCTTTACCATAATAAACTCTCCCATTCCTCTCAGTGTTTAGCGTCGTAAACATCTGCTAACCACAGATATTCATACGCAACCAGACGCTTACCACCGAGGTTTTCCGTGTTCACTGTGAACGTCTGACCGGTAATTGTGCCAGAGTTCGTGGTGATTGTCAGTCTTGTGATCGATGTAATTTCGTTTCCGTCCGCATCAAGAATCGGTTCATTGGTGTCCTTATCCATCAGTACACCCTCAAGAACGTATTCCTTGTTTGTCTCACGAACACCGTTATAGTTCACGGTATCAACGAATGTCACAACACCGGAATCAGACTTGGCTGTATGGCTTTCACTTTCAGTTTCAAGCAGTTCAGAAGTCATTGTGATTCCGTAGTTCAGGATCGTTCCGAGATCTGTTCCGTCTGGATCAATAGAATTATCCTGATAAACATTGAATGTCACGTGCTGGAGTTCCATTCCCTCATTTGTAGAACAGGAAACTTCATCCAGCACATAAGATCCATAAGGCAGAGAAGCCAGTGTGTCATCAACCGGTGCAATCGTTCCGTCTTCACCGACGCCGAACCATACACCA
Source organism: Solobacterium sp. (assembly GCA_017469355.1). Lineage (GTDB taxonomy): Bacteria > Bacillota_I > Bacilli_A > Erysipelotrichales > Erysipelotrichaceae > Bulleidia. The sequence continues at coordinate 23,620 of JAFUGM010000042.1, forward strand.
TAGTCAACAACAACTTCTCCGAATCCCTTGTTATCTGCACCATGTTCCATATCGATCATCCATCCCGCATCAATCAGAGGAAGCAGGAAGTCGTTGGCGTTGGTGTTGTAACTGTGGTCATACAGAGAAGAGTCAAATTCACCGTTTACTCCGGCATAAAGAACATGTCTCTCACCACTTGTTGTATTCTTGAGAATCCACAGTGTTTCAAGCGGAGTGTTGTCATAGCCGTTCTTCTTATTGAACTTAACTTCGTTTCTCTTTACCTGATTCTTGAAGATCATTGTCTTATCCAGTTCTGCATTTCCGGTAGGCTTGTAAACCGTTCCGTTTGCTTCCTGAAGATCAGACATCGGGTTGCTTACAGCAGTTGTGGAATCGCCGTTGTTGCTCCAGAAGGATGCTACATTATTCACCGCAGCGCCGGAAGCGTTGTAGGTGGTATAACTGATCAGAGCTTTTACATCACTGCTGATGTTGGTCTTGAAGTTAGGAGTTCCAGATGATCCGTAATCCACAACAAGTCCATCAACTTCTTCAATGTTTGTATCGAGCGTGACCGGACCATAGGAATGTTCACCGATCTGGAAGTATCTCTTTTCCCCGTCAGTAAACAGATACTGATCGTTGGAAGAGGTATTCTCTTCAGCGGAGGACATCTTCTTCTGGTTCGTTCCACTTTCGGAACATGGCAGTTCCTGAATGGTATATGTGCCATAAGACAGTGCCTTTTCGACTGTATCAGCCACATATGCCTCTACCGCATCGTCATAGTAGGTGTAGATACGTGTAACCTTCTCACCCGGCTGTACTTCCTCAAACTGACCATCGTCATTCAGGAAGAGAATCGGATGGGTAGATACGTTGTAAATATCAAATCCAATGTCACTCAGATTTGCGAGCTTTGCCTTATGTAAGGATCCATCCATTGCCTCAGAGTTATCCAGTTCAATGTCGTATTTGTAGATTCTTACATCACCACGAATGACCTGATCCTGAATTTCAGATTCAGTTCCTTCAATGATTTCCTTATCTTCACCAATCGTAAATTCATACTTCCAATTGGTATTAACCAGGTATCCAACCGGAGCCTGTGTTTCTATCGCATAGTAATCACCATACGGAAGAAGATCATCCGCCGTCTTAACATATCCGTCAGCGTCGGTTACGAGTGTAGCAACAACTTCACCCGGCTTATACCATGCACCCTGAACAAATACGCTGTTCTTGCTGGCGGAGTAGATCGAAATTACTGCACCTTCAAGTGTCGCATCACCCTGTGGCTTGTTTGTTTCTGCCTCATGAGCGAATACACGTTCCCGATCAACCTTCTGGAACTCGACACCACCACGAATGACATCATCCGTCATGAAATTGGATGTAACCACACCGCTTGCCGGATTATCCCATACATAGTCATGGTTGGATGCAGAACCGTTTTCGGTCTTGCTCTTTACATATGCTGCGCCACCGATATCTGTGGAATCGTAAATGGTTCCTTCTTCAGTGACATTAATTACAACTTCCCAGCCGGAATTCAGCATGTAGCCTTCCGGTGCTTTGGTTTCCTTAATCTTGTAGGAACCATAAGGGAGTAAATGATTGGAGGTTGACGCAAATCCGTCATTGTCGGTTGTAAGAGTCACAACCACTTCGCCTGTTGCGTACCACTGGCCATCGACATATACCTCATCATTGGAAACGTTTGTAATTTCATACTCTGTTCCCTTTAATGTGGCATTTCCCTGTGCCGTGTTATTCTTCTCGGAATTAGGATTTACATAATGTTCTGTATCGAACTTAGTGACTTTGATTCCACCACGGATTACCTTCTGGTCAATCTTTCCGCCGTTTGTATCTGTCTTTCCATCTGATTCAGCATTGTAGATCTTCCCATCCTCACGGACTTCAAAGTAATAACTCCAGTCTGTATTCAGATGGTATCCAACCGGAGCTACTGTTTCCTTTACGAGATAATCACCATACTTCAGCATGGTTCCATCCAGTACAGCAAGTGCGCCATCGATATTGTTCTTAACCGAAGCAGGCTTTCCGTCTGCGCCAGTTACGATTACCGCTACGACTTTGCCGTTTCTGGTATTTGTGATGGAGTACTCTGTTCCGGTAAGAACCGCATTACCCTGACCGTTTCCATCATGAGACGTGGAAATCCGATCCAGGTCATCCTTATCGAAGGTTACACCACCGCGGATAACCTGCATGGAGATATTCGCTTCAAGATAAAGGTGTGTCGGTGTGGAAGAACTTCCGGTTTCTTCTTCGGAATAACTTCCTCCCGCAAGTGAATCCGGGAGAGAGAAATCCTGACTGCTAGCACCTGCGGACAGATGCGTATAGTTTTCTTCATGTATATGATAAGAAACTACAGTCTCGCCGATTTCGACCTTATCTGTATCAATTTCCACACGGATGCCATCCGGCATATCCGCTTCATTTGGATCAACCAGAATCTTCAGAGAGTTCCCTTCGATCCATGCCTTGATCGCTGCACGATTTCCGGTTGTGACAGAAATGGACTTAACATAATATCCATCTGCACTAAGGTTTGTGGAAGATGATGTGTTGTTATACGTATATACTTCGCCCGGTGTGTAAGGATCTACACTTGCCGGAGTAAGAGATACGGTATGTCGCGTTACTGATCCACGGTATCCGCTTTCTGGATAGGTATATGTTCTAGTCAGACTGTAATCTGATACTGTTCCGACTGGCACATAGTTTGCGTCATAATCTGCATAATGCGCAGGATCGATACAGTAAACCCGCTCTCCGGTCGGCTTATAAATGAAGATTGTTCCTTCATAGTGATCGCCAGCCCAGTAAGCTCCGTCACGGTTCGCGTCAATATTTCCGCTTCCCGGAGGATTGATTCCCTGAATCATGAAATTATTCGCGCTTCCGATATCATAAAGATCCTGAACCGCTGTCGCTCCGCCGTCAGAATATGCGACTGTAGGGAATCGGAACCATTTATTTGTATTGATGTATCCCTCTTCTTCCCATCCAGCAGCAATTACACCAGTTTCCTGCGCTGCAGCGTTGGATGTAGATTTTGCGATATACCAATAATCAACTTCTTCGCCATAGTTGGAGAACGGTGTCGCTGCAAACGCTGAAGAATAATCCAGCGGGAAGCAGGCGCCGATCGTATCAACACCAGCGATGTTACCCGGAACATACTCTGATGCAGGACGGCCATTGTTACCGGCCGCTGCGACGATGGTAATTCCCTTAGCAAGTGCTACATCAATCAGAACCTTAAAGGCTTCTGTATCTTCAGAATCACGAATTGCAGCGGAGATATTGATGATATCTACATCTGCTTCAATAGCGTACTTAAATGCAGCGGTTACATTGGCAAGAGATCCGCTTCCATTATCGTTGAACGCTTTAATAGAGATGATCGATGCTTTCTCGCGTCCGCGTTCCTTAATGATCGTAGCCATTTCCGTTCCGTGTCCGTTTGCATCGTCATCCGGGTCTTCTGTGAGGTTCACTTTTACATCTGCAATATCGCCGTTGACCCCAGTATCGATAAGGGCAATGACTTTTACTGCATTTCCTGAACTTTCCGCAATCGTAAGACCCTCTTCTGCGACAGATATCGCTTCAGGATTAACTTCGATTGTGTATTCACCGTCGGACGCATCAGGCTCATCACTTCCGGCATTCTCGATTTCAACGGTGTCATCTTCTTCGCAAAGACCCATTTCTGCGTCTTTTACGACAACAGCGTTGTCACCGAGTTGGTCAACTGCAATCTCATATGCAAGATCACGTTTCTCTGTCGAATCAAATTCAACAATGTAAGTTCCTGCGTAGTAAACTGCTCTTCCTTCATTCAGTACTGCAGTAAGATCAGCTCCCGTAGTAACCAACAGTCTGTGATCCGCATTGTCGCCAAGTTCAGCGACTGCAGCAGTATATTCCGCTACGGAGTCTGCATAGTAAATCACCATATGAGGCTCTTCTTCAACCTCTTCGATAACTTCCTCTGCTTCCGGCTCGGTTTCTACTGCTTCATTCAGATCAGCTTCTTCGATTGGCTCATCATCACTCTGAACTGTTGTTTCTTCAGGCCGTTCAGATTCGCCCGCATCGACCGGTGCTACCGTTTCTTCAGGAGGTGCAATTTCTTCTTCCTCTCCCTTCTCCTGCTCTACTTCATTGTAGGTTTCAGGTTCAGTTTCGTAGGTTTCGATTGCTTCCTCTTCCGAAGGGGTCTCGGTCAGCACTGGCTCATTGATTTCAGCATCAGACTCTTCGGCATAGGTTGTGATGGGATACGTTGCGTTGTTCGCAAAGGCCATCATCAGCGCTAATGCCGACGCTAAAATCTTCTTTTTGTAATGCAGATTTCTTTTAGCCATACTTTTCCTTATCTTCCTTCTCGACTTTGCTGTATATAAAAAGTCAGCACATTCTTGCCATTGCGCTGACTTTGAATCCAATTACCATGTTTGATTTTCTGTATATTCTTCCGGTACCCACTCGGTGTACTCCGAATATTCTGAATATTCGCTGTATGGTTTCTCGACTTCCTGTGCATCCTGGTATGCATCCTCGTTTTCAGCGTGGGTTGACTCTGGATTAATATCGAGATCCTGATCAACATTTTCATCCGACGCTGAAATTTGAGGTTCTATATCAACCGACTCTTCCGTCGGTTCGATCGTTTCTTCTGAGAATGATTCACTGATTTTGTGAATCGTATCTGTTTGGCCAAGGATGTACTCAAATGCACTTCGAAGAGTGAGATACAGTTCATCACATTCTTCTTCCGTCATGTTTCGTTCAAATCCATCGTAACCGGGAACCGTACCTCGGTGGATATATACTGTTTCGCCATCCTTTACGAATATGACGGATGGAATTGTGAGGTGTGCTTCCTCATCCTTCATTCCGTTGCTGTTAGATACCGCAATGAATCCAATTTCATAAATCGCATCGGAATCTGTCCGATCAATGTATTCGATCGTTTCAAACTCATAGGAGTGGGCGATATCATTCAGTATCGGAACCAGTTCTTCACAGTAAACATCGTTTTCATCCGCAACCAATATGACGAATGTCTCCTTCTCTTCATATTTCTTACGAATGACTTCACTTGTAGTTGAACTAAACAGAGATTCATCATTCTCATTCCATGTGGCGTAGTTCTCTACCGGCACATCCGCAGTTGTGCTTGAAACACCCGGGGGAGTGCTGAATTTCATCATCTGATTCACCACAATCACAGCACCCGTCACCGCCAGCCCGGTGCTTAACGCTGCTATTGCGATCTTGGCAGACTTCTTCAGTCTCAGATTCTTTTTCTTACTCATTTCGATCTCCAATCTTCTTGAATCAAACTATTGATTCGTCCGGTGTCATTGCTCGTATATGTTCAATGACCTTGCCATTCCTGTTACGGACTATGGCAGGCGATTTGATGGATTAAGTTGAGGTGAGGCGTGGGAAGCTACGTGTAGGGGAAAACCTCACCTCAACAGGTTGTTTCGGCTCCTAACTACAGGAATAGCCATGGAGGACCACTTCTCCGAAACAACATGACGAATCCTATTCAAGATCAATTCCTTCTAGAATTGATTCGCCCTCTGAATTGATGACATCTTTCAGGGATTTTCCTTCAAATGCCAGCTCGCCAAGATTCAATGCGAAGGACTTTGTTACTCCCTCCGCATTTCGTGTAGTAATAATTGCGTAAACTCGAACATCCGAGGATCCAGCCTTTGTTGCAGATACAGGAACTTTAACCTTCGTTCCATCTACATCAATTTCGATCATGTTCATGCCGTTCTTCAGTACTGCGTAATCTGAGGCAAGCAGGTAATCACCCGCTTCCAGATTTCCGGTAGCGTACTGGCCAGCTATCGCATTTCGATTTGACCAGAGCTGAACATAATCTTTCACGGTGTTTCCTTTACTGTCGATTGCTGTTCCTCCAGAAAGGTCATTGAACTGCTCCCTCATGATGATGCTTTCCGTTAGAGCATCCTTTGGAATTACCTCACCTGCCTTTACATCCTTGGCCAGTGATATTACGTGAATCTCATCCGTAGGAGTTGCCTGCCTCTGCCCGAAGCCAATAACACCAACCGCATACAGCAGATATGGCAACAGCGCAAAGACCAGCAGGAACATCGCTGCAGTCCTTAACCGCTTAATCTCTTTCGTCAGCTTTGTGATTCGATTCGACTGTGCGTCGTTTGTTCCAAAGTCAGAATAGGCACTCGGTGGAACATATGCGTTCTCATCTTCTACCAGATCATCCAGATTAAGTTCGATACCTGTATCCGGCTGCGCTGGTTCCTTGCTCTTCTTAACTTTGGACTTTTTACGCTTCTTGAACAGCTTGAGCTTTCTTGTTTTTTTACTTTTCTCCGCAGCTATTTCAGCGTGGGTTGATTCTTCTGGAGTTCCTGGGATAGGCACTTCTGCTTCAGTAGTTTCGAAATCTTCTTCCTCGATCAGATCCTCAGTTTCATCCGACGCTGAAATTTCGGGATCTGCAGTCTGCACTAATACTTCCGCCGGTTCCGTTTCCATCTCCCCTTCATCTGATGACTCTTCAGTGACTGCTTCGCTTTCTGAAACGGGGGTTGTTTCTTCTGCTGGAGCGTCTTCATCCGTTTCGGGATTCTGAATGTCATCAGATTCGAGGGCGACAGGATTTGGTTTTGCAACCGGAGGAAGAGAAGGTGGAGTTATACAAATGGCTATTGCTTCCTCGATCTCCTCTGGAGTTGGGCGTTCATATCGCTTTCCCTCAGAAGATTCCAGAAAGTTTTCCAGAATAGCCATGTATTTTTCTTTTGATGCGTGATACTTCTTTTCCGTACTTGGGTCAACAACGACATTGCCGTAGAACAGCAGGAATTGACCCGGTTCTGAACTGACTTTTCCAAAGTCCACAAGCACACCGTGCTGGAGTATACCAATCAACGATTCGCCGGGAACAAGTTTCTTTAATTCGGCCATGTTCTGTCACCTCGCTATCAGAAAATAAAATCAGCCTTGAGCTGATTCGTGTATCGTTCATAGTTATGATCGTTCACATAACGTTTACGTTCTATTGCTGCGTCCGTAATTGATGTGCGCAGGATATCTTCATCGCCATTCAGGAAAATCGTGATAATGGAATTCCTGCCCTCCCCTACAATCACCTTTTCAACGGAGGTATCCTTCAGGATCGGATACAGGAAGCCTTCGTGTTTTACATTGCTCGCGCCACACATAATTAACCGTGACGCGTCATATATTTCATCAAGCTCCTTCAACGACTGCCCTTCCTTCAGTGACTTTGACCACTTCTGGTAGGAATAGATCTGTACGACATGCTTATCCGAGAAGTTAAATGTATCGATCATGTCCGCATAGTTGATAGCTGTCATAGTGAAACCTCCAATAAATCAAATCAACATGAATTCTTCGCAAACTGTACTGGAATCATCGAGATAGATGGTGAATATATATAATCCATTATCCGATGACTTGCGGTCATTGAATCGGTACGCCGTCTCCTCTGCTTCCTGCAAACTACTCTGCATTTGGCATAGAAGTTGATTTCCGCAGTCATCATGACAGGTGAGAATATAATCAGCCATAACTCTCCTCCATCCAGCAAAAAAGCAGACATCTCTGCCTGCTTTTCGTTTCATCCAAATTTACTTAATAACATAATAGCACCCCTTTCCCAGAAATCAATACACTCAAAACGAACACTTTTCGAGAATTGGGGTACCACTGCACAATTTGACCTCGTTGCACGTGCCTGAAAATTCACTTCAACTGGCTTTCCGTCAGTGCGTTTATTTCCTTCACCTTGCTGGCAAAGCGTTCCAGATACGGAATCAGCTTTTCTTTCGAATATGCAGACAGCCCTTGATCGTCAATCCTTGCATCATCCAGAAGATCTTCATAGATGGACTCCTCGGTATATTCCTTGAAGTACTTCTCGACTGCCTTCACACAATTATCCAGTTTCTTCACCAGATCCGTGCCTTCTTTGATACGAACCTCATCAAAGGTCAGTTCTTTGGGAGCAGCCTCTTCACTGTCGTCGTCCTTCATAATTCGTTTCAGCGTGGAATCAGAGAACGACACACCTGTGAGTGCCCGTACATAGTACTTTACTGGACGGAACGAGTTATGGATATACTTGGCCGGATCTCTTTCGTAAGTGACATTTCCCCGATGCTCTTCCTTGAACCGTTCCAGATACACCTCCTTCAGGTGGTTATATTTGTCCGGCTCCTCCGTGCGCATATCATTCCAGCCGTCTCGCGCCTCATCAATCTCACGTTTCTTATCCTTGGCAGAAGTGCGGTGGATGTTTGCCTGAGATAAGAGTTCCCGCTCCTCGCTTCTGGAAAGTGGCTTATCTACAACCACACAATTTACTGTGTTGGATGGCCAACCGCCTTCAGGATCGGCAATCAATCGCTTGATCGCCGCAAGTCTTCTATGGCCAGAGGCAAGCACATAGGTCTCACTACTCTCCTCATACCAGACCGTCAACGGGGTAAGAAGCCCCTTCTGGTGAATGCTTTCCATCAGCACGTCAATGTCTTCGGAATCCATCGAGCGGTGATTATTCTTGTTGGCAACGATCTTGTCGATATCGATTTTCTTGATATCGGTGTAATCCCTCAAATCGGAGTACAGTGTTCCGAAACCAACATGTTCTTCATCTCTTCGGTTTACCTCTTCTCTGTTCTGCTGAATTATACCTGTAAAATCCATTCCTGCCATAACTCTTTACTCCTCTGTTGCTGTCTCAAGATATTCTTTTACGAATGCTGTGTAATCCTGCGCTGCGTTTGACTTTGGATATTTCAGGATGAGTGATTCACCCTTGTTGTGTGATGCTCTTACGAACTCTGTGGTGCGGATCATGGTTCCAAATAATTTCAGCGTGGGATCGATTTGGCGGAGGAACACTTCCGCAGCAGTCCTGAATTCATCTGTATTCTTAACCCGAAGATTCGGATTAATCCGTGTCAGCAGGCAACCCTTTACCTTCAATCCGGGATTTACTTCTGCCCTCACCTTCTTGATGTCTTCGTTCATATTCGCAAATCCCTGGATCGCTTTAACATCCACATCCAGTGGCACGATGATTTCATCTGTCGCAGCCATTACCGCAAAGAGAATCTCATCCACAACATAGGAGGTATCAATGACGCAGTAATCATATTCGTCACTGATCGTACTTAATGCGTTCTTTAAGACCTTCATACCACTGAACGGTATCTTCTTGTTCAGCAGTGCAAGCTGTGAATTCAGAGTATCCAGCATCGTATCCCCTGCAATCACATCACAGGTGTCGCAGTGTTGGATTGCCTCTCTTATGTTTCCGAGCGGACGATGCTGATCCATCACGTCATAAAGTGTCAATGCATTAGGTTCATTGCAATTCATATACCCGGTAGAATTTCTCTGCTTATCTGCATCAATGAACAGTGTTCTGAATCCCATCTGTTTCAGGATCGTGGCCATGGCTGTTGATGAAGTGGATTTACCAGCTCCTCCGGTGTAATTCGCAAACGTTATTACTTTCATATCTGTCCTTTCTGTGATCGTCTCGCCTGTTTCTGGTTTTCGATTTTCTTTCGATATAACGCTGTGGCACGTCTATGCTTGAGTTTGTTAATTTCCTGTTCCGAGAGAATATCGTTCAGGTTCGCTTTTTCAACGATGGTGTTGTAAGCCTCTATCACATCATCCTGTGACATTACATCCGCAATGCTGGTCAATATCTTGCGCTGGACTACTCGTGGCTGTAACTCAGCTTCCTTTGCTATGACCTCCATATCCTCTTTCAGCATGTAGTATTTGATCGCGTAGATGCGGATTGTACTTGGCATTCGGTACAGCATTCGTTCAATCCAGGCTATCAACTGCATGAGACACTGTCCTTTGATTACCAATGTGTCCTTTTCGGCCATAAGCAGTTGAATGTACCGTTGCTCAAGTGTCATCTGACCATGTGATATTCCGTCACTACCAAGTTTTGGTGATGATGGTTCGAAGGATGCATATATACCGGTGATTTCATCGTTAATATCTCGTAGCAATCCTTTGTAGGTTGTATACAGGTACATCTCCTTCCTGCATATATCTGTTGCGTTATCCTTTGTCATCCATTCCATACTCAAACCTCTGAATGTGTTTCAAACCGCGTGTGATCTTCTTCTGAATTCCACGACCGGTAACGAAATGCTTTCTGGCCACCTCTTCCAGTGGCAGTTTCTGTACATACTGTTCATCCATGATCGCTGCTACCTCAATTCCGCAGGTATCTTCAATAGTTCGCATGGAGTCGTTGATATAATTCAGCGCGAGACTGCAGGTATCCTCAATCAGTGCGTGTGCCTCTTTATCCTGCCCCTTGTCGAGATGGGATACTCTCTTGCACTTCTCGTAATAGTTCTTATTTCCAAGCAGTTCCTTGAATTCCTGTTTCGACGTCGTCATACCTCTGCCTCCTTCCAATACCGTTCCTGATATCCATACGCGATGCAGATGTTCTTCCGAGTGAAACATGTTTCCATCACGTCGTTAATGTCGATCCGATGAGATATGATCCGTTGGTACATATCCAACTCACGGATTGCAGTGACTATTTCGATTGGAGAAAACAGTGGTGACAGTGATACCAGTTCCTCAAAGTTCAGCTCGTATTCGGCCAGTATCGCCTTAAACGGCTCCCACAGAAGGATTTCCTTCGGCGTCCATTCCGTCTGCTGGGTTACTTCCAGATCCGGGAATGAATCGTTTGTCTCCCATTGCTTCAGAATCTCCTTTGTGTAGGTGATCGAAGTCGCGCTGAATATTCGAGTCAGCTTCGCAGCTAGAACAAGCCATGAGAGAGAATACGAACTCTGCAATTTTTGAATTAGTTCTAAGTCTGAAGGAGGAGGGGTTATTTCGGTTCCGAATGATATCTCTAATAATGCGCGCGCGCACGCGCGTTTATCATCATCACTTATATCTATATTTCTATATTTCTTATATAAGGATGGTAAACGGTTTTGTCCCAACGTTGTCACACCGTTAACCAAACCGTTAACCAAACCGTTAACCGAACCGTTAACTTCTTTTGTCACACCGTTAACCGCTTCAATACCCGCATTGTTATGCGGTTTTTGCGACTTGCCTGTTTCTTTTGTCACACCGTTAACCGAACCGTTAACCAAACCGTTAACTTCTTTTGTCACACCGTTAACTAAACCGTTAACCAAACCGTTAACTAAGCCGTCATTTTCGGCCTGTATTAATGCAAGAAACTCTTCCCTTGTTTTAGGCTTTTCTTCACCTCTTAATAGTGCGAGTAATATCGGTTTAAGGTGCAAGGGGATTAAATACTTCTGCCTGCCCACTTTAATGAATTCGTTTTGTAATTTATATTTATGGACGATCTTTGTGATATATGGTTTAGATACTCCAGCTTCTTCTGCGAGTTCCGCATATGAAATACCTTCCTCTTCGGCAATCACAGGGATTAGTCCTGTTTCCGTCAATTTATCTTTAGTTCGCTGGTCAATCTTTCGTTTATTTACATCAGAAAGGGGAAGGCCAACCTGTACTGGCCTAATTTCTTCATCTGTATTATTTACGTGAAGAACAGGCTCCAAAGGATCACCCGTATAATACAAACCGGTTATCGCATATAAGCCAAATGAATTTCTATAGATTAATTTGCACTGTTCAAGACGAGATAGGGCGAGCTGAACATAATTTTCTGAAATTTCACGGTTATTCAAGATCTCTACGATGTCGGCGAGATCGAGAGGTATCTTCTTATTATCCTCAAGGGCAGATACTTTATACAGCATCCCCTCTGTATTTGTTGTTGCTATGGCAAGCTGAAGCCATATCCATGCGTAAGACGTTCCAAATCCGGGCGTGCGCAGAAGTTCTGTCATTTCTACACAGTCCACAATTCCTAATTCAACCTTGATAAAGTGATATCTGCTTTTTGCCATCGTTTTGCCTCTTTGACTATGTTTTCTAATCGTTTTCCGATCATTAACTTGGTTTTCGTGTCATATTGGCAAAACTTCGATATATTTTTAGTGGTGGAAACACCACCAAAAGCCAGCCAAATGACTGAATATTCCGAAATCAAACACAGGATGTAAGGCTGCCTGGCAAATGTAATTGATACATATAGGGCTATGCTGAACAATTACACTAGTCAGAACTAAGGGTGAATTGGTCGTTCACTCTTTTTTTGTCCCTGCATTTTTCTGTGTTTCATATCTGCGCATTATTTCGCTGAACAGTTCTTCACTCGAAGCGCCTACTGCGTCCGCATAATCAATCAGGAACTGAATGGTAGGGCGGTATGACTTCTGCACCCAAACATAGCGCAGAGCCGGGACAGATAGTCTCATCGCTTCTGCTAACTGGATCTTGTTTCGGATAGGGGTACTGTGCTCCTTTTTCCGCTTCACAAAATCAGTTCGGATCACCTCCATGATTACGTCATTCAGATTCGCGTCCTTCATAGGTCAAAATAGTTTCGAGTAAAGAACAGTAGGGCAAGAAAAAATGCGCCCATTGAACATAGGCGCATAACATCTTGAATCAAAAGTCGGGAATACGGGATTCGAACCCATGACCTCTTCGTCCCGAACGAAGCGCGCTACCAAACTGCGCTAATTCCCGATTGCTTATCAGCGGAACTAATAGTAGCACATAACAATTTAGATTTCCATAGTTTTTCAAGAGAAAAACATGGGCTGCTTCACCTCTTTCCTATGCGGTTATGCGATAATACAGAGCGGAGGAAACCAACAGATGAAATTTGCAGAAATGAAGTATGAACGACCGGATTATCATGCCGTCTCGGAAGAATATGAGCGTCTTTTAACCGAACTGGAACAGGCACAGCAGCCGGAACGGTTCGTACAGGTATTCAGGGAAATAGATGTGCTTCGCAGTAAGCTTTCTACCATGTATAACATTGCCTATATCCGTCATTCCATCAATACAAAAGATGAATTCTATGACAAGGAAAATGAATTCTGGGATGAAACCAATCCACTGTTTGCCGTATATGACAACCGTCTCAGCAAGATCGCTGTAGAGTGCCCGTTTAAAGAACAGCTGTACAACGATATTCCTGAGCCCTACTTTCTGGCAGCGGAATGCAATCTGAAAAGCTTCCGGGAAGACATCGTTCCCTTAGTACAACGGGAAAATCGACTTGCGAGTGAATATGGAAAACTGAAGGCTTCGGCACAGATTGAATATGATGGGGTTATCTATAACCTCTCTACGATTTCTTCAAAAGCGGAAGACCCTGATCGGTCTGTACGAAAAGGAGCTATGGACGCTCGGCTTCGTTTCTATGAAGACCATGAAGATGAGTTTGACCGAATCTATGATGAGTTAGTTAAAGTCAGAACACAGATCGCAAACGATCTCGGTTATAACACCTATACAGAGCTTGGATACCTGCGCATGATGCGCCTGGATTACAACCGTGAGATGGTAGATAACTATCGCAGACAGATTCTCAAGGATGTCGTTCCGGTTGCCACAAAGCTGTATGAGCGCCAGGCGAAACGTCTTGGGACCGATACAGTTACCTATTATGACAAAGCGATGGAATATAAGAACGGAAATCCCCTTCCTAATGGTACCAGCGCTGATCTGATTCAGGCCGCTTCATCCATGTATCATGAGATGAGTCCGGAAACCGCAGAGTTTATTGATCTGATGGTAACCAATGAACTTTGGGATCTGGAATCCCGTGATGGAAAGGAAATGGGTGGTTACTGTACCGGAATCCCGGATGAGGAATCTCCCTTCATCTTCGCCAACTTCAATGGCACAAACGGTGATGTTAACGTTCTGACCCATGAGGCAGGCCATGCATTCCAGTATTACCTTTCAAGAAATATCCCGGTTCTGGATCTGCAGTGGCCGACAAACGAATCTGCAGAAATCACTTCCATGTCCATGGAGTTCAACGCATGGCCATGGATGGAACAGTTCTTTGGTGAAGATGCGGATAAGTATCGCTTCCTTCATCTTTCCGGAGCGATCAAGTTCCTTCCCTATGGTGTACTGGTAGATCATTTCCAACATGAGGTTTATGACCATCCCGAATGGACTCCTGCCGATCGTAAGGCCTGCTGGAGAACACTGGAACGGATGTATGAACCGGGAAAGGGCTGCAGTGAATCCGCATTCCTGGAGCGGGGTGGCTGGTGGTTCCAGCAGGGACATATCTTTGAGCTCCCCTTCTACTACATTGATTACACCCTGGCACAGGTGTGCGCCCTTCAGTTCTGGGCCAGAAATCAACACCACGATCCTGATGCCTGGAACGACTACCTGACACTATGCAGACTCGGCGGCACAAAGACATTTACCGGTCTTGTGAAGAGTGCGAATCTGAATGTGCCATTTGAAGATGGATGCCTCAGAGACACCATAAAAACTGCGGAGGAATGGCTCTCCGCAGTAGATGATCAATCACTGTAATATTCACGCGATGTCCCAGTGGCATCGCTTTTTTACAGCACGGTATTTTTTGGTGTTCCATCGAGCCAGGCCCGCAGGTTGTCAAACACAATCTCTGCTCTCAGCTTCATGGACTCTTCTGTCGCAAAAGCCACATGTGGAGTTACCAGTACATGGTTCACCTCCAGCAGTGGATCCCCGTGAAGCGGTGGTTCCTGATCAAATACATCGATACAAGCACCAGCGATGATTCCACGGTTTAATGCATCCGCAAGATCTGCAGTATTTACCACAGGGCCTCTTGCGACGTTCACAAGAAGTGCACTTGGTTTCATCAACGATAATTTTTCCGCATTGATCAATCCTCGTGTTTCTTCATTCAATGGACAATGAAGAACGACAATATCAGATCGCTTTAATACCTCATCCAGGCTCACAATTGGAATCGCTGAATCGACATGCTTCTCCGGATGACGTACGGCCGCAATCACTTCCGCCCCAAACGCCTGAAACAGTTCTGCACTGCGGGAACCAATTGCCCCTAGACCGACAATTCCCACCGTCTTGCCTTTGATCTCCTGACCGATAAGGCCTGCTTTCGTTCCGCCATTCCGGCAGCGGTCTTCTACCTGCCGAAGATTTCGCAGCGAAGAAAGAACCATACCAAGGACAAGTTCCGATACCGCTTCGTTGGAATAGCCTGACGCATTGGATACCGTGATATGTTTCTTTTCTGCCGCAGACAGTCCGATATGATCCACACCGGTAAAAGCCACATCAATGAATTTCAGATGATCCAAAGCTTCAATCACTTCTCCCTTTACCGGCATATTCGCCACAATCAGAATATCCGCATCCTGCAATTCCTGTGTTAATACTTCTGTGTCATCCGTTCGCTCATAGGAAACAAACTCCACACCTTCCTTCACAAATGGTTCTTCAAGTTCAGACAGAAGTTCTTCTGAGATTCCAAGTGATTCCGCAATGACAGCTTTCATAATCGATTCCTCCGGTTCGCTCCTGTTCATCATAATACGTATGAAAGGATAATACTGTTCCAATACTCAAAAGAAGGATCGTGAAGACCCTTCTCAATTCACTTAATTCTCTGGCTGAAGCGGACCGTAGTAATAAGAGGCAGTGGCGCCGCCATCCGCAAGGAAGGTGGAACCGGTGATAAATGCCCCAGCATCACTCAGCAGAAGTTCCGCAATTGACGCAATTTCATCAGCAGTCCCGGGACGACCTGCAGGGCATTTCGCAAACATGTTCTTATAAAACTCTCCGCGTGGTCCATTGAATTCATCCACTGCTAATGGTGTAACGATAATCCCAGGCGCAATGTCATTGAGACGTGCACCTTTTTCACCCCATCGAACACTCTCATACATGACCCGCTTTTCATTACAGCGCTTCGCCAGCTGATACGCATGAAGCGTATCTCTGATATGGTCAGGTTGTAACAGATCCAGGGACAGCAGTTCCTCAGTCGGTGTCATCGCAAGCATCCGATCTTCTTCCGCTGTCAGCTGCGGCATACGCCATCCAGACTGAGACGAAATGGTGACACCTGCACCGCCCTCTTCAATGACATTTCCGACTTCTTCAAGAAGCACTGCAGTTCCATACAGGTCTACCTTAAGTATGGTTTCAATTGGTGCCTGAGAAGGCGATACCCCGGCCCCGTTTACCAGATACTTAATGGGCCCATAGTTCTGTGCTTCGTGGATAAGTTCCTGAATGGATTCCCTGGATGAAAGATCCATTTCAAAGGGAATTACATGGAATCCTGCCTGATTCATGATTTCTGCGATAGTTTCCGCATGCGAGAGATCCCGATCTCCCAGAACAATGGTCTTTCCAAATCCAGTACGTCTGGCAATCGCCATACTGATCTGACCAGCACCGGTCACAATCATTACTTCCTGTTTCATCTATTTCCCCCCCTACTGTCATTCAAACGTCTTCGCTGTGACTTCAAGGTAGTTTCGAATCGGAAGATGCTGGGGACAGACCCGCTCACACATTCCGCACTTTACACAATCCGATGCCTTTCCATACCCGTTCCCTGTAATGACATGGTTGTAATAATATCCCGTGTTCCAGTTATGGAATGCCTCGTGGGCATTTAACGCCGCAAACAGATCAGGAATCCGAATCTGTTTCGGACAGTGATTCTCTTCGACGCAATAGCGACAGGACGTACAGGGAATCAGTCCAAGATTTTTGAATATGGCACACACCTGGCCTACTGCTTCCTGTTCAGAATCCGAAAGCGGCTGATAGTCTTTCATGGTTTGAATGTTATCGTCCATCTGGCTCATATCACTCATTCCGGAGAGCACGACCGCGATATTCGGGAACCCTGCCGCAAAACGAAGCGCATAACTCGCATTAGATGCGGTACCGAGGTTTCGGAAAATCTGATCCGCTTCTTCCGGAAGATTCACTAGACTTCCGCCCTTTACCGGCTCCATCACAAGAACCGGTTTCCCATGTTTCTCACAAACTTCATATACCTTCCGTGCTTCTACGGAGGCGTCTTCATAATCCACGTAATTCAGCTGAATCTGAACTACTTCGACTTCCGGATGATCTGTAAGAATCTGTTCGAGAACTTCTGCCTTATCGTGAAAAGAGATTCCCACATGACGGATCTTACCTTCCTGTTTCAGTTTCACTGCGGTTTCATACGCATGGCATTTCTGAAACTTCTGATAGTTCTTATGATCCTGCGCATGCATGAGATAGAAATCGAAATAGGTTGTGCCACACCACTCCAGCTGCTGTTCAAAAAACGGAATGATATCCTCTTCACGGGAGAAGTATGGCTCTGTCAGCTTGTTTGTCAAAAGAAACTGACTGCGGTCATATCGAGCAGATACACAATGGGCGATGGCCGTTTCCGACTTTCCGCCAATATATCCATGTGCAGTGTCAAAATAATTGAACCCAGCTTCAATAAACGCATCGGCCATGCGCGAAAATTCTTCAAAATCCACCTGGTCATTCTTCATTGGAAGACGCATACAGCCAAATCCAAAATTTCCATGAATCTCCGGAAAGAAACGGTTCTCCTTCATAATAGTCTCCTCCTTACTTAAGGTTGTCTTTGGCCCATGTTTCGACTGCATGGCGGGAGTTCTTCGCATCCGCCCCGTGAACCGCAAGACCGGTTCCAACTTCTGCGCCTGGGCAATACTTCTTCAGCGCTCTGGCAGATCCTGCCATCCCGCTTCCTTCATGTGTCATCACCGGAAAGACATGTTTCCCTACAAAATCCAATTGTTCCAGCTGGGTAAAGACAGCACATGGATATGTTCCCCACCAACATGGACCTGCGACAACAATGTTGTCATATCCTTCAATCGAGCTCAGCATCTGTTTCAGTTCTGGCCTTGCATTTACGCGCAGTTCTTCCTGCGCCTCTTCTGTACATCTGGTGTAATCTTCCGCATAAGGCTTCACTGTTTCTATCTGAAACAGATCAGCATCGACCGCTTCAGCAATATATTCCGCGACAATCTCTGTATTTCCTTTTGAAAGTGACTGAATCCTTCCGTTCACGTAATTCTCTCCCGTACGGGAGTAGTAAATAACAAGGGTTTTTGACATAATTCCTGCACTCCTTCTTCTGTTTTCATCTTAGGGCGATACATATGCACTATCAATTCCGGTTTCCCGCCCTATCTATAAGCAGAACTTATGAATTGTGTCCGTTATGTTAGAATTCGGTTATAGCGGAGTACAGCAGATGTTATTGAAACAGATCGAGTATTTTCAGGCAGTTGTAGAGACAGGAAGTTTTTCTCTGGCAGGAGAACGTTGTCATATTTCACAATCCGCCGTATCCCAGCAGATCAAAGCATTGGAGGAAGAAATCGGAACACCTCTCTTACATCGGCATAACCGAACCTTTTCCTTAACTCCTGCAGGAGAACTCTTTTATCGTAAAGGCACGGCGTTACGCAATGAGGCACTACGTCTCATTCATGACGTACATGCGGCAGGAACGGGAGAATCGACGGTTCTGCGCATCGGGTATCTGAAGTGTTATGGCGGCTCTGAATTTATTGATGCGACAGCAGAATTTTCCGCTGCCCACCCTGAAGTGAAATTAGAAATAATCAATGGGAATCATGAGGATCTGTATCAGGCTCTGCGTGATGAACATGTCGATATCATTCTCAATGATCAGCGGCGCGCCTTCTCCGATGACTATGTCAATTACGAACTGATCCAAAGCCATTGTTATATCGAACTGGCTTCGCATCACCCATTAGCCAAAAAATCCCGTATCACCACAAAAGATCTGGAAAACGAAACCTGTATTCTAGTAGCGGGAGATCATCAACAGGAAACAGAGCAGACTTATTACCATGACATTGTCGGATTCCATGGCGCATTCCGCTTCGCTGAGACACTTTCCGAAGCCAGAATTCTTGTGGCATCGGGGAATGGGTTCCTTCCGGTGGAAGGAATACGAAATGATGTATATTTCGGCACCGCCATTACCAGAATTCCGCTATACCGTAACCGAACCCCGGTCATGCGTAACTATTGTGCATTCTGGAAAGCAGATAATTCCGGCTGGTATGTGGAGGAGTTTGCGGAAATTCTTCATCGACAGTTTCAGTAAACAAAACAGTGAGGAAAACCAGCATGCCTGGCTGCATTCTGTTACCATTGGCTAACATGCATGCGAGCCAATATAATGAAGAAAAGAATCACGGAAAGGATCATTTATGAACGAGAAAGCGATTTATGATTTGACCTATGGCCTCTTTCTGATTGGAAGTAAGGCAGAGGAAAAAGAAAACATCTGTGTTGTCAATACGGTTATGCAGGTGGCAGGCAGTCCAACCAGGGTTACACTTTCCTGTATTAACGGAAACCTGACACCAGAGCTCATTAAGGCAAGCGGATACTTCACTGCCGCAATCCTGGATGAAACTGTAGAGTTTGATACCTTCAAACAATTTGGTCTTCAGCACGGAAGCGATGTAAATAAGCTGGAGGGATATGATGTTGAACATGATGTGAATGGAATTCCTTTCCTAAAAACAAATGCATGTTCTGTTCTTTCCTGCAAAGTAATAAGCTGTCAGGATCTTGGCTCACATACGCTGTTTATTGCGGAAGTTGTAGATGCGGAAAAGTTCTCCGATTCCCGTCCTGTTACGTATGCGGAATATCACAGTCGGATTAAACCAAAGCGCAGCACGAAAGAAACCCCAAAGGAAATCATCGGATGGAAGTGCACCATCTGCGGATACGTATACGAAGGGGCTGAGCTTCCGGAAGACTTCACCTGTCCATGGTGTGGACATCCGGCATCTGATTTTGAACCAGTTTACAAGGAATAAAATACAATGGGCTGTATCGCTATGGTACAGCCCGTTTTTCTTAGATTCGATTTCAGCGCAGGGTTTAAGACAATCGTCCTGCTTCCATATTCAGAATTTCATCCGCAATACGAACCGTCGATTCCCGATGAGATACCAACACGACAGTACGTTCCTGAGAAGCCTCACTGAGCGCTTTCAGAATGATTGCCTCATTCAGGCTGTCAAGACTGCTGGTCGGTTCATCCAACAACATGAATTTCGCATCATGAAGGAATGCCCGGGCAAGCCCGATTCGCTGTTTTTCTCCCCCGGAAAGTGTACTGCCAAGCTCTCCCACCTGTGTGTCATAGCCATTTGGGAGTGCCTGAATAAACTCATGAATAGATGCCTTGCGGCATGCGGGCTCAATTTCTTCCTGTGTCGCGTCAAGTTTTGCGATTCTGAGATTCCCAGCAATGGTGTCCTTAAACAGCTGGGTGTCCTGCGTCATATAACTTTCCATGGTTCTTAGATCATTTGTATTGATGTGACCGACGTCCTGGCCTGAGATGGAAACCGTTCCCTTTTCTGTTTTCCAGAAGCGCATCAACAGTTTCAACAGGGTGGATTTCCCGCATCCGCTCTTTCCAACAATACCGATAATTCTGTTTTCAGGGAACGTGACATTGACATGATTCAGTACCATCTCTCCGCCATAGGAGAATGAGACATCCTTACATTCCGCTCCCGCAAACTGCAGCTCTGGCTGCCCCGTGATGTCTTCTACGACAGGCTCCTCATCAATGATGGAAAGAATCCGTGCTCCGGACGCAACCGTATTCTCCAGTGTTGTGCCAAGCGCCGCCAGGGCACTTACCGGCCCAAAGGAAGACATCAGTGCAACAAGAGAAATCAGAAACCCATCGAATCCAATCGCACCATTTTGATATAACATCGCGCCAATCACCAACATCAATCCATCAAAGAAGAGAATCAATGTATTGGCTACCGCAAGGTTGGTTCCGGTGAGTGCGCTGAGCACACCCTGACGTTCTGATAACTCATTGGTTCGATTGACAATTTCCTTCTGACGGGCATCACCATAATTGTATTGAAGTGTTTCATCAATACCGCGAATACTTTCCAGCATATGCGCTGCCAGTGCCCCGGATTGTTTACGGAGATCCTCTCCGAGTGTTCCGCTGCGATGCGAAATAATCATCGGCACAAGAACGCCTATCGTAAGATATGCGCACAAAGCCAACAATCCAAGACCGATATGATAACGCGCAATAAATACCGTCATAATCCCTTCCGAAATAATGGAGATACATATCGGAGAAATCGTATGCGCATAGAAGACTTCCATCAGTTCCACATCAGAAGTGATCAGAGAAATCAGATCACCTTTATCTCTTCCCTCAAGTTTTGCGGGGCATAGTCTCCGCAATGCCTGGAAGACACGATCACGAATAATCGCCAGTAATGTGAAAGCGATGTAATGATTTGTCCGTTGTTCCGCAAAGCGGAATATGGACCGAAACAGCGCACAGACGATCAACAGCGTCCATATGGTTTTCAAAGATAAAGAAACCGGAATATGGAGTCCATGAAGTACCGCGTAGCTGCCAAGGATGGGAATCAGTTCCGCCGCAAGGAAACCAAGCGTTCCCATGCATACAGCAAACACCATGAATCCGCTCAATGGTTTTACCAGTCCCAGCATCCGCAGTAAGGTATGTAATTTATTCTGCCGTTTCATCTGGAACCACCTTCCTTTCCAAACTGTTCCAGCTCCTGCTGGGTATTCCATAAGGTCTCATAGGTCTTACAGGTTCTAAGCAGCTCCTCATGGGTGCCATGACCTGCTATGGTTCCGTTTTCGATACAATAGATCGTCTTAGCGTCTTTTACGTTTGCCAGACGATGTGTAATCATCACTACGGTTTTCGTGGAAGAAAGTTCCTGAATCTTCTTCAGAATCAGTTCCTCACTTTCAATATCAATATTGGAAGTCGCCTCATCGAAGATATAAATCGGTGAGTCATGGAGTAATGCACGGGCCAGCGCAAGACGCTGACGCTGTCCACCTGAAAGATTCTCCGCGTTTTCCATGAGCTTTGTCTCCAACCCATTCTCACTGTTCAAAAACCCAGCGAGACCACACTCTTCCAGCACCTCCCATAAGCGCTTATCCGAAGCGTTTGGATCTCCAATCAGAAGGTTGGATCGAACGGTGCCTTTAAAAAACACACTTCCAAGTCCAACATAGGTTACCGTATCAAGAAGACTGCGTTCCGATACGGTGCTTAACGGAATTCCGCCAATCGATACCTCCCCTGTATTCGGTGACAATCGGCCAATAATCAGGGAAGCGATGGTGGATTTACCACTTCCGCTTTCTCCGACAATCCCACTGAATCCGGCTTGCGGGAGTTCGAGAGTCACATCATGAAGGACCTCCCTCTCTTCGTTGTAAGAGAAATTCACATGTGCAAGGCAGATCGTTCCCCCTTCATGATTCAATACTGCTGTACGAGGCTCTGGAGAAGGTTCATTCAGAAAACGGAAGATCTTATCACTTGCGGCCATACCGTTCATCGCCACATGGAAATAACTTCCCAGTTTCCGCATTGGGAGGAAGAACTCTGCCGATAACAGAATCATGAAGATGACAGAAAAGAGGCTGATGGTGCCCTTATTGAAAGCACGTGTCGCAAGCAGAATGCCAAGAGCCGCACCGCCATATGCCACAAAATCCATAATGATAATAGAGTTTAGCTGCATCGTCAGAACTTTCATGGTGATTCTGCGAAAATGTTCGGACTCCCGATTCATTTCCTCATTCTTATACGCATCCGCCTGATAGATTTTCAGGGTTGTCATTCCCTGCAGATTCTCCAGAAAGGTACTGCCAAGCTGTGCATACTGGTCCCAATATTTTGAAAGCAGCTTCTTCGCGATTTTCTGCACCATCATGATGGCTCCGGGAATTAACGGAACACATATCAGTAATACTGTTCCAACACTCCAGCTCCCCGCAATGCCAAACAGGAAGAACAGTGTAATCGGCGCAATAAATGCATAGAAAAACTGCGGCACATACTGCCCGAAATAGGATTCCAGCTGCTCAACGCCTTCCACGGATTCCTGTACAAGCTCCGCACTTGTCACATGATCACGATACGTCACTCCAAGATTCAGCAGTTTGCGATAAATCTCTTCGCGCATTACCCGCTTGATCGTTCTGGAGGCCATATAGCTCATATGGGTTGCGGTTTTCACTGCCACATAGCGCACAACTACCGTCACCGCCATACCAAGCAGCGCCTTAATTACATCCGCCATTCCCCAGTTTCTATCCCAAAGATGCAGGAGTGTCAAAGCCACAAGCGCTGTCATACATGCGTTCATTGCCAGTTCCAGCCACTGCATCAGAATGTTGCCAATGATATAGCGGCGGCTTTCCGGACACATCTGCATTAATCGCTTATCAAACATTGTTTCACCTTCTTTATGTCTTCATGCATTCTACCATCGAAAAAGCAGTCTGCGACTGCCGTTTCCAATATATAAGGTGCAGGTTCTGTGCTAAAGCAGTGTACAGATCCATGCGCAGATTATACAGAAAATCGGAATCATAATGCATTGACGAATCTGTTCCTTCCGATTGAATCCAAAAACCTGCCATCCTTTACAGCCTTTCGTCTCAGGCAGGTAATGTTGGAAGAACTGTGTCTTAGTGAGAAGAAAATAATCAAGGCCGATGATGTCAAACAGCTTGATGGAAACTCCCAGAATGAGATAGCGGGCAAGAAACTGTCCAAATGTAAACCCATTTAAGATTCCATCTCTTCCCGCAAACACATAGATTCCGATAAACCCAATACACCAGATCACAAGAAAGATCATTCCGGCAATACGCTTTGGGCTGAGAGGAAGATGGTCAAGGCGAGGCGAAAGTGCTTCTCTTACATCGTTCGGAAAGTTATCTGCCAGGCCCTTGTATGGAAGCGTTACCGTCACGACCCAGATACCAATAAACATCCATATGCATTGCACTACAGATAACAAGGCTGTTGTCATACCAAATCCCCTTTCATACGGCGTTTCGCTTCTTCTGACAGTTCTTCCCGATCACCGAAGTACCACCAGTCACAGTAATCATCTCCTCTGGCTACGGTATGGGTGCGGATCAGAACTCCATGCATGGCTTTAGCGATGCGGTAATCCTGTGCGCAGATAACCGGAAGAAACGCTTCATATCCATGAGCGTTGCAGAAATCCACATTGGGACACATGTGGGTATGAATTGCGAAGCCCTGGGGATGCTGTTCAGGATTCAGCTCTACCCGCCAGGTATTCCCCCACTCTCCTCGTTCTACGTGGAAATCAATGGTTTTCTTATATCTGGCATACATGCGCTCTGCCATCGGTTTCATCAATGGATGATTCCACCCAAGAATCTTCCCTGTCTTCTCTGCCGGCTTAACCATCACCTCATATGCATAACTTTCAAATTCTTCAACTCCAACCCGGTGATCACAGGCCTCATATACCGCAAAAAACGCCATCATGAAATCCAGGTCCTTATACTGCATGTTTTTCTTCCCGCCGATATCCGGAGTCTCCTTGCGGAAACCCTCATATTGAAACTGTGCCTTCCGCATGATGGACTCCGTTTCGTCTGGAAACCTCTGCTCCACCATCTTTCGCAGCGCTTTTTCATACGATTTGGGAATTGTAAGAGAGGTATCCTTCTGAAAGAAGCGTTTCAATTGTTGGCTGATCTTCATGTTTACTCCTCGTTTTATAAAGAGTGAAGATACTGAACATAACAACTGAATTCGCGGGATGGCTTCTGTGGATGATCGTACTGCTGCGGTTGTTTCAGTTAATCTTCACTAACTGTATGTGTTAAGTATAGCCTTCCATCATTTCAGTTTCAAAGATGGAAGTACTATCTAATCAGACCTTCCAATGTGGCGAACAGGGAGTCCGGTTCGACCGGTTTACTGAGGTGCGCATTGAGCCCTGCCTGCATACTTCTTTGAACATCTTCATCAAACGCATTCGCGGTCAGTGCGATAATCGGAATATCTTTGGCATCGCTGCGATCCATTGCCCGAATCGTTCGTGTAGCCTCAAGGCCATCCATTTCCGGCATTCGCATATCCATCAAAATCGCGTCATAGTATCCAGGGTCATGTGACGCAAACAGTTCCACCGCAATCCGTCCATTCTCTGCCCGCTCTGCCGACATCTCCCGCATGGATAACAACATGATGATGATCTCCGCATTGATATCCACATCTTCCGCAAGCAGAATCCTCCGTCCATTCAGGTCAGCGGTATGCCTGATATTGCGCATGTTTTTCTGATTAAAGGCTTCCCGGAATTCGTCCATGACCGTTCCCGCAAACAGCGGTTTTGCGACGAACGAGTCAACGCCAGCTTCTCTGGCTTCGATTTCGATCTCTTCCCAGCTGTAAGAAGTAAGAATAATCACTGGTGTTTCTTCACCGACCGCCTCTCGAATTCTGCGGGTCGTTTCCACCCCATCCATCTCCGGCATCTTCCAGTCCACAAGAATCAGATTATATGGCTCTCTTCGCGCATGACGAACCTTGACCATATCCAGTCCTTCTTCTCCAGAGAGTGCCTTTTCACAACTGATACCAACCTGCCCAAGTACCATCTGGGCATGTTCACAGGCAATCGGATCATCATCAATCACAAGAACACACATCTCATCCGAGTGTAGCACTTCCTCTGTTTCATCACTCTTCCGATCGGAGTCCAGTAAGGTTAGTGTTACGGTAAATACCGAACCAACTCCCTTCTCACTTTCCACTTCAATATTGCCATTCATGAGTTCGACAATACTCTTTGTGATCGGCATACCTAAGCCTGTACTTCCATACTTGCTTGTGGAAGAAGAATCTTCCTGAGAGAAGGCATCAAACAGGTTGGGCAGGTATTCCTTACTCATACCGATTCCGGTATCACGGAATGTCATGCACAGTGTAGCTTTCCCGTTAAATCTGGCAAGAGACTCTACCGTAAGCACAACCGAGCCTCCTTCTGGAGTGAACTTCACCGCATTGCCCAGAATGTTAATCATTACCTGACGGAGCTTCATGTCATCGCCAATGTAATAATCTCTCACATCGCCAATGATCCGGCACTCATAGTTCAAACCCTTATCATTACACTGGCCATTAATGATGGTATTTACCTGTGCCAGCATTCTGGCAAAGGAAAACTCCTCACTCTTGATCACCATACGCCCGGATTCAATCCGACTCATATCCAGAATGTCATTGATAATACTGAGGAGATGATGCGCAGAGCTGTCAATCTTTTCCAGATGTTCACGCGTGCTCTCAGAGATATCGGGATCGGATAATGCGATATTATCCAGTCCGATAATCGCATTCATCGGTGTACGTATTTCATGGCTCATATTGGACAGGAAGGAAGTTTTGGCACGGTTGGCTTCTTCTGCCGCCGCAAGCGCATTACGCAGCGCTTCCGCCTGGGCAACCGATTTTCTGGTCTCCGCATCCACTTCTTCAAATCCAAGTCCCACCGCATGAACGATATGATCATCACGATCTTCCGGATGACGAACTCCGGCAACTCTTACCCGTTCATACAGTTCAATTCCGTTTCTCTCTACGGTATAAAGGAATGAAATAACCCGATCATTTTTCAATCCTTCCTTGATTGCGTCCGGGCTCATAAACTCCAGGAATGCTTCCCGATATTGACTGGTAACTGCTTCTTCTGCATATCTGGTCAGTTCTGACCAGTAAGAAAACTCCTGCCCAGGCTGAAGTCCATTATCAATTCCGGCAATTGCCTGGTAACAGATTCCCTCATTCTTATCGAGATCAATATAGTACAGGCTTCGATAATCCGAGCCCAGTGCGGTAATCATACTGTTTGCGCGGGTTTGAAGACTTCCCACATACGATTGCACATCCGTCTTCATCCGATGAATTGTTTCGCCAAGATCTTCGATGGTCTCTCTCGAGCCAGCCTCTTCCAGTGCAGCAGAAGAACCGGAAAACTCACTGGTCAATGCCTTCAGGTCGGACGTCAGCGCATCCAGCTCATCGTTCATTTCCCGGAATTCTTTTCGTACCTGTCCCGTTATCGTTGCGGCAATCAATGCGCCAATGATCACAGAGATTAAACTGCTGAGAAGAATGGTATTACTGCGTTTGGAAATCTCATTTTCATACCATTCAGCACTGAAGTCCGTTCCAATCACTCCCGCAACTTCCCCATTGGAGTCAAATACCGGTGAATATGCACTGTAAAAGGAACCATAATCATCTGTATATGGCGTTGCGTCTACGCCAGGAATTCCCTGTCCCGCACGCTGAAGGGCTTCTGTATTAAACAGGACTTCACCATATTCTGAAGCATATGCGTCTGCCGGATCGAGAACCATATAGAACGTACCGTCCTCTGCCTGACGTGCCGCATAAATAAAACGAACATTGGTATTCAGCTGAAAGGTATGAAGTGTATTGTACATTTCCTGATATTCCGCTGTATCTTTATCTTCTTCATTCAGCCGCTTCAGTACATCACCGTCAATCATATCTGCCGCTATGGTAGAGATATCCTGAATATGTTCATCGATCAGCAGTTTTAAAGAAGTCTTGGACTGCCCAAGAAGAATTCCGCCAAGAAGAATATTGGCCAACAGCAGAACTGCCGAAATAATTACGGTCAGTTTGATTGTGTAGTTCATTCGTTTCATCGCTCTGATTCCCTCCACTAAATGAGGTAATTCATACCCGGTTTTGTTGTATGTATGAATTATAGCGGAAATAGGATCTATTTTACGATGTGACTGTGCCGAACAGATTCTGTCATCCCATCGATAAGCGATGAGGACCAATTCTTTAACTCTCATAACAAAATCGCTATATATGCACAATCATGCATGTCATAGAAAGTCTTAATTCCTGATTCCCATAATTTGATTAACAAAATGATTTAAGGAGAGTGAAATGAGAATCAGAGAAGTTGAATTCGGTAACGTTGACGTTACCAAACTGACACCCGAAGATGTACAGCGCTTTATTCAGCAGGCAGCAGCACAGCTGATGGCATTACCAGGAAATCAGGCGGAATATGACATTCCATCCCTGACCCTGAACCCGGAAAGCCCGCTCAACGGCAAAAAGATTATTTATCTGGGCAGTTCTGTCACATTAGGACAAGCAGCGTTAAACACTTCATTTGTAGAAGTACTGAATGCGCAGGATGGCGTCGAGTATCTCAAAGAAGCAGTCAATGGTACATCCATGGTTGACCGTGACGGCATGGGACTTTCTTACATCAAGAGAATCAAGACAATTGATCCTTCTTATCCTGCGGATGCATTTGTTTGCCAGCTTTCGACAAATGACGCTACTCAGAACTTCCCGTTAGGTGAGCTCAGTGCTTCCAAGGATCCTGAAACATTCGATACACTGACAATCATCGGCGCAATGGAATACTTAATTGACTATGCGCAGAAGACATGGAACTGCCCGATCATCTTCTATACCGGCACAAAGTTCCTGCATCCGTTATATGGACAGATGGTTGATGCACTGTATGAAATTCAGAAGAAGTGGGGCATCGAGATTATCGACCTGTGGAACGATGAAGAGATGAATGCGGAAACAGATGAAAACTATGATCTGTATATGAATGATCCGATCCATCCGACCAAGGCAGGTTATGTAAAATGGTGGACACCAAAAATCAGAGCAGGTCTCATTGAAATCCTGAAGTAATCCGTCAGTAAGAATTGGAATTCTATACGAGTTCCAATTTTTTTCTATTCTCTGTTTTTTCCCGATGCGTAATCAAGAAAATGATCCACAATAAAATTTCTCAGATCTAATGCGGCTTGATTCATATATGACTCATCCTTCCATGCCAGACAGATATGTCTGATACATTCAGGCTTTTTAATTGGCACAAGCTTAACGTGTGATCCCTTTACTTCTGACCAGGTGATCTCAGGAACAAAGGCAATGCCTAATCCTCCCTTGATAAAAGATCTGACAGACTGAGGGCTGTCACTTTCCAGAACGATATTCGGGGTGAAACCGGCAATCTGGCAATACGCGTCCGTTATCGTGCGCAGACTGGTACGAGGCCCTAACGAAATGAATCCATCTTCGTTAAAATCTGACAGATTGACGGATTTCTGGCTGGCATATGGATGCGTCTCCGGAAGTGCCAGGCACAGGTTCTCGCTTAATAATGTACAGGTACGATCATTCTCAATCGGTATGATCGTTGAGAAAATTGAAATATCCGTGTTCTGCGGCAATGCTTTTTCTTCGTCCGGATGATTCTGATGAATCTCAATGCGCACATCGGGATAACGATCTTTAAAATCCGCCAATAACTCAGGCAGGAAAGAGGATGCGGCATACAACGACACTGATACGGTCTTAATCTGTCGGCCCGTTTCAACTTTCAGTTCATTTTCCATGGTCTCAAGTTCGTGAAGAATACGATCCGCATGGTACTTCACAATCCTTCCATATCTATTCAACGTGATATTGCGGCCCACACGATCAAACAGTTTTACACCAAGATAAGTCTCCAGATTACTGATGGAACGGCTTAACGCCGGCTGGACAAGATGGAGTTCTTCAGATGCTTTGGTAATGTTTTCATACTCTGCTGTTTTCTGAAAATACATCAATTCTTTCGTGGATAATAACATTCCATTCTCCTAATAACAAATTTGTTATGTTTCTATATTTAAATATGCATTTCATGCTATTAAAAGTCAATGCTAAATTGTAGACAGAAACGATAGATCAGGAGATTTATATGGCATGGAATAATGAAAGACTTTCTAAGCTGGAGCGCTTGGAAAGCGTAAAGAATCTCACTAATGGAAAGATTGTTGCTACAGAAGATATTGTCCCGTTTCTGGAAACAATCATCCATCCTTACGACAAGGTTGTCTTGGAAGGCTGTAATCAGAAACAGGCTGCGTTTTTAGCCAAAGCACTGAGCAGTGTTTCAAACGAAAAAGTCAACCACCTCAACATGATCATCCCTTCGATCTCCAGAGATGAGCACCTCAAACTATTCGAAGATGGCATTGCGGAAGAATTGAATTTCGCTTTCGCTGGTGTGCAGAGCTTACAGCTGGCTTCCATGCTGAAGGAAAACAAGCTGCGCATCGGTGCGATTCATACCTACCTGGAATTGTATGGACGCTTGTATGTCGATCTTACTCCAAATGTATGTCTGATTGCCGCAGACAGAGCCGATTCACAGGGAAACCTGTATACGGGATATAACACGGAAGAATCACCGATGATCTCTGAGGCAGCCGCATTTAAAAACGGGATTGTCATCGCTCAGGTAAATGAGATTGTCGATCGTGAAGATCTGCCTAGAGTCGATATTCCAGGTGATTGGATTGATTTCATTGTAAAGGCAGATGAACCTTATCCGATGGTTCCTCTGTTTACCAGAGACCCTCAGAAAATACAGGATGAACATATTCTGATGGCCATGATGGTCATCAAGGGTATTTACGCAAAACATGAAGTTCTTTCTCTGAACCATGGCATCGGATACAACGGTGCAGCGATTGAATTACTGCTGCCAACGTACGGAAATGAACTTGGCCTGAAAGGAAAGATCGCAACCCATTGGATCCTCAATCCGCACCCCACGTTAATTCCTGCCATTGAAGATGGATGGGTCAAACAGGTCTATGCATTTGGCGGAGAAGTCGGCATGGATAAATACACCGCTGCAAGATCAGATATCTTCTTCACCGGTAAAGATGGCAGCCTTCGTTCTAACCGTGCAACCG
The DNA here is from genome assembly GCA_017469355.1 of Solobacterium sp. Taxonomy (GTDB): domain Bacteria; phylum Bacillota_I; class Bacilli_A; order Erysipelotrichales; family Erysipelotrichaceae; genus Bulleidia. The sequence goes on from JAFUGM010000042.1 coordinate 54,313, forward strand.
CACAGGTAGCTGGATTATATGGTATCGATCTGTTCCTTGGCGGAACGCTTCAGATGGACTATCAAGCCAACTCCTCAACCGTCACAAAAGGAAGACTTTCCGGGTATGGCGGAGCTCCAAATATGGGCAATATGACCGGTGGCAGACGCCATGTCACAAAGGCATGGCAGGACATGGCACCGGGTCATGGATCACTAATCTCCGGCAGAAAGCTGGTGGTACAGATGGTGAAATCCGCAAGTCGCTTCGGTCCTGCCTTTGTACCAGAACTGGATGCGGTCCGCATCGGAAAAGATGCGGGCATGGATTCTGTACCAGTCATGATGTACGGCGAAGATGTCACCCATGTTGTAACAGAACAAGGCATTGCCTACCTCTACACAGCGGAAACACCTGCGGAAAGATCCAAGCTGATGGCTGCCGTCGCACAGGCAACTCCACTGGGCGAAACAATTACCCAGAGTGAAATCGACAGTCTTCGTGCACAGGGCAAGGTTGCCTTGCCAGATGATCTGGGTATTGATCCAAAGCGGGCAAACAAGGATTTGTTAGCAGCTCGTTCCCTGGAGGAAATCGCTGAAATTTCAAATGGACTGTATGAAGTCCCTGAACAATTCAGAAAGAAGGATAAAGAATGACGACACTTGATTTACAGGAAAGAAAAGAAAAACTGAAGCTGGGTGGTGGCGAAAAGGCAATCGCTTCTCAGCATCAGAAAGGCAAACTGACTGCCCGCGAACGTCTCGAAAAACTATTTGATGAAAACAGCTTTGTCGAAACAGGATTATTTGTGAAGCATCGCTGCACAAACTTCGGCATGGAATCCAAAGAAGCACCTGGTGAAGGTGTTATCACCGGATATGGTACAGTCAATGGCCGCCTGGTCTTTGTCTCAGCACAGGACTTTACAGTAATAGGCGGATCGCTTGGTGAGATGCATGCGGCTAAGATTGTAGCTGCTCAAAATGCGGCAATGAAAGCTGGTGCTCCCTTTATCTGCATCAACGATTCAGGTGGCGCACGTATCCAGGAAGGTGTTGATGCATTGACTGGTTACTCTCAGATTTTCTTTAATAACACCTTGGCTTCCGGTGTCATCCCTCAGATTTCCGTTATCATGGGTCCCTGCGCGGGCGGTGCTGTTTACTCCCCTGCCTTAACCGACTTCGTCTTCATGGTTGATACCACATCCCAGATGTTCATCACTGGGCCGGCAGTCATCCAGTCAGTCACAGGCGAACAGGTCAGTGCAGAACAGTTGGGCGGTTCCCTGACTCACACTTCAAAGAGTGGATGTGCGCACTTCCGCTGTGCAGATGAAGACACCTGCATTCAGGAAATCAAACGTCTGCTGGAATATCTTCCTTCCAACAACATGGACGAAGCTCCTGTATATGAAAGTGATGATATCAACCGCATCGATGAGCGCTTGAATTCCATCATCCCTGCTTCCGCAAATCAGTCATATGACATGTTGAGTGTCATTCGCTCCTTGGCAGATCAGGGCGAGATCATGCAGTATCAGGAAAACTTTGCGCCGAATATCATCACATGCTTTATGAGACTTGGCGGAAAGAGCGTTGGTGTGATTGCCAATCAGCCAAAGCATCTGGCTGGCTGCCTAGATATCAATGCCTCTGATAAAGCTGCACGCTTTATCCGCACATGTGATTCCTTCAATATTCCTCTGATCACATTGGTAGATGTCCCAGGATTCCTGCCTGGCACGAATCAGGAATATAACGGCATTATCCGCCATGGTGCAAAGCTGCTGTACGCTTACAGTGAAGCGACCGTTCCTATGTTAACCGTCATTACCAGAAAAGCCTTTGGTGGAGCTTACATAGGCATGTGCTCTAAACAGCTGGGCGCTGATATGGTACTTGCATGGCCAACCGCACAGATTGCTGTTATGGGTGCTGAAGGTGCCGCAAATATCATCTTCAGCAAAGAAATCAAACAGGCTGAGAACCCTGAAGCAAAACGGGCTGAAAAGATTCAGGAATATGAAGAACAAATGATGAATCCGTATGTTGCGGCGGCGCGCGGTTACGTCGACGACGTCATTGAACCTGCGGAAACAAGAAAACGTTTAATCAGTGCTCTGTATGCCTTTGAAGGCAAAAAGGTTCTTCGCCCTCAGCGCAAACATGGCAACATGCCGCTGTAAAGGAGATCAGCTATGGATCTGACTAATTTCACAATCGGCAAGGCCCTGATGGTCGCAGTATCCGGATTCCTGGTTGTCTTCTTAATGTTACTCATTCTCTGGATGTTAATTGTTGTCACTTCAAAAGTCATCCAGAAAATCACTGGTAAGAAAACACCAGAACCGGCATCAGCACCTGCCGCACAGCCGGCACAGATCAGGACAGAAAACGATGATGATCTTGTCCTGATTACAGCCGCAATCGCTTCATATCTGTCCACAAGTACAGATCAGCTTGTTGTCAGAAGTATTCGTAAAGTAAATGATAATCAGTCTGCCTGGAAAACAGCAGCACGTCTACAGAATCATGTTCTGTAAATAAGGGAGGAAAATATGGCTATTAAAAAGTTTCGCATTACATTAAATGGCGTCGTTCATGAAGTTGAAGTTGAAGAGATCTCATCTTCTTCTGCACCCGCACCAGTTTCTGCCGCACCAGCACCTGTCGCTGCTCCTGCCGCACCAAAAGCAGCACCTGCCAGCCCGGCACCTGCCGCTGCCGGGGCTAAAGATGTCTCCGCTCCTATGTCAGGCAAGATTCTGTCGATCAAAGTAAAAGCTGGTGATGTTATCAAATCCGGCGATACATTAGTAATACTGGAAGCCATGAAAATGGAAAATGAAATCGTTGCGACTGCCGATGGCAAAGTCACTTCTGTCAATGTGACGGAAGGAACCAATGTTTCAACCGGAGATCTGTTGATCGCTATAGAATAGGAGACACTATGTCCTTGATTATTGAGATTCTGCTTAAGATATTTCAGGAATCAGGATTCCAGGCATTATTTGAAGATCCCCGCTATCTGATCATGATTCTGGTCGCCTGCCTTCTGTTATATCTAGGCATCGCAAAGAAGTATGAACCGTTACTGATGATTCCTATTGCCTTCGGCGTATTGCTTGCCAATCTGCCAAGAACAGGCATTACGGATGGACTCATTCATTACCTTTCACTGGGTGTTGAATATGGTATCTATCCATCTCTTGTATTCTTAGGAACTGGGGCAATGACGGACTTTGGGCCGCTCATCGCAAATCCATCCTCCTTATTGATGGGAGCTGGTGCTCAGTTTGGTATCTTTACAGCCTTCTTAATGGCATTAGCCCTTGGCTTCGATCCAAAAGTCGCAGCTTCAATCGGCGTCATTGGCGGTGCAGATGGGCCTACCGCAATTCTGACTGCTTCTAAACTGGCGATGGAATACCTGCCTGCGATCGCAATTGCGGCATATTCCTATATGGCATTGATTCCGATGATTCAGCCCCCGTTAATGCGTTTGATGACAACCGAAAAGGAACGTAAAGTTGTCATGAAGCAGACCCGTACTGTCTCCAAAACCGAACGTATTATCTTCCCGATCGTCGTTACGATTTTCGTTGTACTTCTGATTCCGGATACCGCTCCGCTTGTTGGTATGTTGATGTTTGGAAACCTTCTGAAGGAAACTGGACTCACTGATCGCCTTAGCGACACCGCTCAGAATGCATTAACAAATATCGTTATCATCTTCTTAGGCATCTCAGTTGGCGCAAAAGCAGTAGCTACAACATTTATTACCTTCCGTACAATTGAGATCATTGTGCTTGGTTTGATTGCTTTCAGTTTCTCAACTATTGGTGGCTTACTGCTCGGTAAGATCATGTACAGAGTCACTGGTGGAAAAGTTAATCCTCTGATTGGTTCCGCTGGTGTATCTGCTGTACCTATGGCCGCAAGAGTTTCCCAGATGGAAGGTCAGAAAGCCAATCCATCCAACTATCTGCTGATGCATGCAATGGGACCTAATGTTGCAGGTGTTATTGGTTCAGCAGTTGCGGCAGGATTCATGTTAAAGATCTTTGGCGCATAAAGAGAAAAAGATATTTATTGATGACAAAATGAGCCAGGTGATTACCAATCACGGCCCATTCCCCACATCTCCCGAAAAACGCCTGCGGGCGTTTTTTCAGGCGGTCCACAACTGGTCTATTCCTCAGGCAACACTCACATAACAAAAACTGGAGAGGTTTTGTTCTCCCCAGTCTTAGATCAGATTGCCTTTCAAAGTGATGGCCATTCCTTATATCTTCAATCCTGTGGTTTGTAGTTCCTCAGAATCATTCCAAAGCCCAGACATACGATACAGCCTATGATACCGAGTAAAAAGATGACCATCGCTGCTCCACTCCCTTTTCCATTCCCAAAGCAGGAAAGGAGAATGCGATGATTTGTCCTTGCCATGTAGGGCTCAAAAATCGTATCTACCATGAATCCGCCAAAGAACAGCCCTACCGGTATGGTAAAGAACTGCAGCGTATTTCGGCAGGCATAGACTCTGCCCTGCATCCGATCAGGTATAGAAGATCGCACGATCACATCCAGGTTGGTCTCCATGAGCGGAACCGGCAGATATCCGAAAACCTGAGCGAGACACCAGAGTACAGGATTGGTTGTCAGTGACATCAGGAAATTGTCTGCTGTTAAAGAGAACAGCATTGTCAGGATGATCACTTTAATCCGATCCTTTGGTGCAGGAAGGATCGTAGCCAACACGCTTCCGACCAGCATCGCAATTCCTGCAAAGGACGTCACAGCACCTAACACCTGTTCCCCACCACCTGCGTGCGGAAGAATGAAGGCCGGCAATACTGCATCAAAAGCAGATGCCACGAGATTTACGCCCGATAAGAACATGATCAGATAGAGAACCAACCTGTTCTCTTTCAGGCAGAGTAAACCCGCACGGGCAGATGATAGCAGCGATTCCTGATCATCTCCCTCATCGGTTGTAATTGGCTCCGGAATGCGAACCAGCAGCCATAGAGACAGAAATGCGATTGCGAATGTGCCAAGGTCAACAGCAATGACAAGATTCATCCCACCGATGCCCCATAGAGCCGTCGCAATGACCGGATGCAGGATCGTGATCAGAGAACGCGAAAATGAACGCATCCCACTTGTCCGCTGATATTGATCCTTCGGTGTAATCAGCGTGATCGCCACCTCACTGGCCGGATTCTGTACTGTATTCATCAGGCCGCTGATGGCATTCAGCAGATATAAATGCCATGGGCGAAGCATACCTGTCAGCAGCATGAACAACACGATCACGGTACTGCAGGCCGCCAGTGTATCGCAGGCGAGCATTGTTCGTTTCTTATCCCATTTGTCGGAGATCGCTCCGGCAAAAACGCTCATGATCACATAAGGCGCATAAGAGCAGATCGACAACAAGGCTGTCTGTAATGCGGATCCGGTCTCCTGGTACAGCCATAATGTGAGTGCATAGCTGGTCATTGTGCTGCCAAGCTGCGATAAACTCTGTGTGCTCCACAGAATATAAAAGTTCTTTAATTCTTGTATTCTATTTTTCATTTGACTTTGCTCCTTTGAATTTTTGCTTTAACTGTTTCTTCAAATCGCAAAGTCCGAGGATCGCTGCCTATTCAGGCTGATCGCTCCATGCAGTTATCCTCAAACCTTGCATGGAGCTTTCACATTGATGAGTATCATATATTCCTCCGTATATAATCGACACTTCGAACACACACATAGCATCTTCAAGATGCTATCACCTAATATCCTCGATGCCTGATGCCCTTCTGCAGTTTTGGCACTATCAGTTTTTTCATCTGTTCTTATAGTTCCGGCCCAATCCACACAAAACAATTTGTTGTTTGAGCCCTATCTTCTCCATCTCTTTTGATAAGAGAATAGCAAAAAAGCCTGCTAGTAGCGAGCGGGATACATGCTATCTTTAGACGAAATATCAGAGATATATTCTTTTTCATACTCCGTTTTATCAATATATACAGATTAACTAATAAAACTGTTTTTCACTCTTCAAAGCTGTCAATGCCAAATATAATCGAACCCAATATTCCGCATTCGTACCATACTTCTGCATGAACTTCAGCATAGCCTGCGATCCCACGGCAGCTTTGTTCTTGGTTCTGTCGGTTATCCGCTTTGTCTGCGCCCTTGAGAAAACATAACTGCCAATATTGTTGATGATAAAGTCCTTGAGGTCACGGAATCGGAACTTGCAGTTGTTAGGATCGATATAAAAGACACACGCCCTTGCAGGATTGCTCATCCCAGATATAGTCAGATCCGCTGCCTTTTGAAAAACATGGTCAAACATTGGATCTTTGAGCGTCCGTTTCAACGGGGAAACCTGATCCTGATCTACAAGCGGGCTGATGAAAAATATATCCTCACCCATTCCGACAAACCCATCCACATAGCCCGTTCCGA
>JAFUGM010000043.1 GCA_017469355.1 Solobacterium sp.
ATACGTCAAAACTTGCGTTTGATGGTTCCGGCACCGTAAAACGCGGACGCGATGTTTGCGAGAATGCATCATACAGTGTATGTCAGTTCCAGAATGGGAAGATGTACAATTGCGATCTGAACGCGAGCTATAACATCGCCGCGCGCTACTTTGTGCGCGTAATACTTAAATCCTTGTCGGAGACGGCAAGGTTAGCCACCCTGGCAAAAGTTCCGGAGTGTGCTAAGAGAACCACCTGCACCTTATCCTCCCTCTTTAGGCTTAATGCGGTGCTGTATGCGTGAGCATACAGTTACTGAGTTTTGTCCATATAGAGGAAAGGCAGTCCACTCCCCTAAAGGGAGTATGTATGCTTTGCATACGTTGGAAGCCCCGCTCTTCAACGCGTAAGCGTAAGGCGGGGGAGGGTTCACCAACATTCAAATCTGGTGGTTATGCCGAATTCGTGTGCTTGGCCACTGGATTTTTTAGTTCCGTTGAAGAACGCCTGTGAACCAGGAGTAAGAAAAACGACATGACCTGTGGCCATGTCGGGGAACTTATATTGATGTTTCTTACAGGTAGTTCACTGTGAATTCGGTTTACGGGAGTTCAGGAATTCTGTGGTTCGTCTTCCTTGGGTTCCCGTTTGTTGTATCGGAACTGATACTCACCATTTACTTCGAGTGTAGAACCATTATCGATACGCACCCGGCCAGCACTGACACTGCGTACTTTACCGTTGGCATCCCGTACCTGAAGCGCTGCTTCATCCACTGGGTTTACCCAGTAGACACCACTCTTAATATTTTTGGGAACGTTATATTTCCCTGAGGTGAGTGTCATGGTGTTTTCGCTCGCAAGATAGATCAGGCTCTTCTTCTTGTTTGTGGCCGCCGCAACTGCCATATGGTAGAAGGTAGAACGTAAGTGGAACAGATCCGCATGCGGAGTCGCATAGGTGAACTCTTTTCCATGTTCCAGCACATGAACCGCATCGGTATCGGTATGTTCACTGACAACCGAAGTCAGACGATGGCAGTTGATGAAAGTCGGAGCCATGAAGTAGATCGCCGCATCTGTTTCATAAAGAACGCCTTCTACTTCTTTTGCGTTTGAAGCCGATGTGGCATCAGAAAGATTGATGATATCTTTCCGCCCGATATCCGCAATGCGGGTGACTGCCGCTCCAATGGGAATCGCAGTGGCGTCCACAGTAATCACAGCCTTGCGCATGTTTACACAATGTTCGCCTTCATGAAGGATCATCTGAGTTAAGGGGAAATACTTCGCTATTGCTTCAGCGGGCTTATGATGTTCGAGATAGTCGCCCATCATCATTTCACGCATATAGGGCTCGGATGTGACAAGCAGCTGAAACAGATCATATTTTACCGGTAGATCATAAGATTCAATCTTCTTCCGGCAGTTCTTACAGATATAATGACCGTCCGCCAGACGTTCCGGTTGGCGAAACAGTCCCTTTCCTTCTTCCAGGCAAAAATCACAGATCTTATTTGCCATGTGGTACCTCCGTTGTTCAACGCACTAACATTGTACGTGATATCCGTGGGATTTCCAGTAGACACTGGGAACCCAAAGTCAATTATTTCAAGTGGATGACTCCGCTTCCCATCATAGCAGATTGCCCACGTGGAATAGGTGAATGTAAAATGAAGATTATGTTAATTCTCTCAATTCTGGTTGTGATTGGCCTGCTGTTTCTTGGCGTTGGTTATGTCTTCTTCCGCTTTGCGATTTCCCGGGACGGGTTGACCATGCCGGGAAAGCCGAAGCTTGAAACAGGTGAAGCGGATCTGCGCGCATGGAAGAAGTACGAGGCAGTTCATCAGAAAGATTATTCCTGGTGTGTGTCTCAGCCTATGGAAGAAGTGAATTTGACCTCCTTTGATGGGCTTCGTCTTACTGGACATTACTTTGCGTGCGAACATCCAAAGCGGATTGTGCTGTTAGCACATGGCTATCGGGGACAGGCATTTCATGATTTTGCGAGTGTCACTCCCTGGCTTCATGAACAGGACTGTGACCTGTTGTTAATCAATCAGAGATCCATGGGAAGCAGCGAAGGGAAGTATATAACGTTTGGGGCGAAGGAAAAGAAGGATATCCGTTCCTGGTGTGACTATCTCGAATCACGTAATCCAGACCATCTTCCCATCTACCTTTATGGTATTTCCATGGGATGTGCGACAGTTCTGTTATCTACCGGAGAGAATCTTCCAGGTGATATCCGAGGAATCATCGCTGACTGCGGCTACTCCTCTGTGGAGGAAATCTTTGCGTCACAGGTTTCCAACTCATTTCATCTGAAACCATATCCATTGATGTATGCGATGCGGTTCTGGTGTGCAGTTCTAGCGAGGTTCAAATTCGATGAAGCAGATGTAAAAAAGACCCTGCGAACCAACACGATTCCCGTGCTGTTTATTCACGGTTCTCAGGATCACTTTGTATACCCCGATAATACAATGCGTAATTATGAGGCAAATGCTTCTGAGAAAACGCTCGTGATGATTGAAGGAGCGATTCACGCCAGTTCCTATAACGAGGATACAGAGCGTTATCAATGCAGTGTCACTGCCTTATTTCAAGCCTGTGAATCCCAACATTGAACAAACAGTCCCATTGATATCCAACCTGCAGGAGTAATTCTGCAGGTTTTTTGAAATCGGTTCTGTTTCTGCCAGAGAGTATGGGTATAATGCCTTGTGATGATTGTATTCAGCGCCATACAACTGAATGAACCCGCAAAAGCAGCTGCCGTGTCACTGCAGGAACAGCTGCGGGATAAAACGGAGGGAAGCTTTCCACGTGCAGAGAATCTTCATATAACCATGCACTACTTTGGGGAAGTATCCAGAGAGACTCTGGATCGAATTATTCATGTGACTTCTTCCGTTCCATGTGAGAAGACACAGCTTACGCTTGATCATCTCACAGTATTCCCTTCTAATAAGGGAGATCATATTGTCTTAGCGGGAACACCTTCAATGGAGATTCAGGCCTACCATGAGGCACTGTCAAAGCAATATGAGGCAGAAGGGATCTTCTTTGATCGGAAGAAGTTTCTTCCTCATGTGACACTGGTGCGCGCAAAGACAACCGGAGTGGATCTTTCGGAATTGCGATGTAATGAAGTTATACAGCCGGTGAAATGGATTGGGTTATATTCTTCGGAACAGGTAAAAGGACAACGTGTATATACCGAATTATGGGGCTATGAGCCAGGAGGGAATCGTAATGACGATCAAAGCAGTAATATTTGACTTCGATGATACGCTGGGAAACCGGGAAGACTATTCCCACAGAACGTATATTCAACGGATTGAAGAGGTTATGCCGGATGCGGACCCATGGTTGAAGGAAACGGTAATTCAGATGTGTCTGATTTATGACCAGCATGGGGATATCAATAAGCACTTTGTAAGGAAGCGGCTATTAGAAACCATGGGAATAGATCTTGGGGAGGATATTCAGGATTACTGGATGTCTCACCAGTGTGAGAACGTAGTTCTATATCCCGAAGCCAGAAGCACGATCGAGGAGCTCAAGGCGAGAGGATATCTTGTGGGTGTGCTTTCTAATGGTGATTCCTATGGCCAGCATCGCAAGCTCAACCGCAGCGGTATCGAAGATCTGTTGGATGTGCTGGTAGTCAGTGGAGATACAGACACAAAGAAGCCGGATCCGAAGATCTTTATTGAGACTGCAGAGAAACTTGGCGTATTGCCAGAGGAGTGTATATATGTCGGAGACAGCTTCCGAAATGATATTTATGGCTCACATCTGGCAGGAATGACGCCAGTCTGGGTATGGCCCCATGGGGATCGCTATACCGATCTCGACATTCTTCGCATCTCGAAGCTTTCAGAACTTCTGGATGTGCTGAAGTGATCAGATCATCAGGAAGCACGATACTGGATTGATTCACCGGTATGTGACTTCCTTTTTTCGGCTTGCTCAGGGCTAACGAGGCAGTGATGATCGGGTACGTATATGAACAAATCACTTTGAAGAAACCCTGGAAACTCATTATCATGAAACCAGAATGAGGTGAATACATATGAGACTTTCAATCATATCGGATGAAGTTCATGAAGACCCTTCCATCGCGTTTCGAACGATTAAAGAAGAAGGGTATAATTCGGTGGAACTGCATAGTGCATTTGCGAAGCCGATCGAAGAATGGAATGCGTCTGAACTGGCGGAAATTAAACGTCGTTTGAAGGAATATGACCTGACTGTCAGTAATCTTTCTTCCACAATCTTTTTTGTCTGCCCACTTTATGAGGGGGATGAAGTTACGGGATTTTCTGATGGATTTTATCAGGTATATGGGGATGTGGAAGCACATCTGAACCATCTGAAACGTACCTGTGAAGTGGCGGAAGAACTGGAGAGCCCGGTGATCCGACTGTTTCCGTTCCGGTTTCCCAATAATCGAAAACCTCCCTTTGGGGATCAGGAAGATATGGAACGTATCGTAGAGGCAGTAAATCGTGCGTGTGATGTGGCGGAACCCTATGGGGTCACACTGGCGGTGGAGAACTGCCCATATTCCCGTCTCCCTAAGGGTCAGATGACATTGGAATTGATACAGAAGGTAAACCGAGATAACCTTGGGCTGCTCTATGACCCCGCAAACTCTTATCGTGCTGAACGGGTTAATGTGCCAGAACGCTATCTGAATATGGACTTATATGAGGAAACAAGATTAGTCGCCCCATGGATTCGTCATGTTCATGTGAAGAATTATCATTATGATCCTTCCGTTTCACCCAAACCGTTTCTCCATGTGGATGCGGGAAGCGGAGATATCGACTTTGAAAAGCTGATCGCTATCATAGAGGAGAGCGGATATCAGGGAGCGTATTCTCTGGAACCTGAGGTAGATGAAGAAGGTACGATCCGATCCATGCGATGGATGAAGGAAACCTTTGGGAAGTGAGTGTGGTGAACGATGAAACAGTATGAGTATGTGGCAGTTAATATCGATCGGTTTTTCAATTCTGAAAGTGAAGAACATCGGGAAATCATTGATCGGTATGCAGGAATGGGATATCGCTATGTGGGTTATATTCCGACCCTGATCACGGATTATGGCCGGATCAAACGCATGGATCTGATCTTTGAGATTGATGTGGAAACGGAGTAAACCCGCAGTTTGAATCGATGAATTTTATGCTGAGAGAACCTTTGGAATAAGAGGGTTCTCTTTTTGGGTTAAAACAAGTCGACAGATTTGAATTTCTGACCGCTTCAACGAGTGAAACAACCAAAGATTATTATGATAGAATTCCTGTGCATTAATAAGGAAGAAGGTGATGTTTGTTGAGTACGATGCGTGAACTTTCAAAAAGTATTCGTGAATACAAAGTCCCAACGATAGAAACTCCGGTGTTTGTCATAGGAGAAGTAATTTTTGAGGCGTTAATCCCATATACGATTGCGCTTCTTGTAAATGAGGTAAAGGCCGGAAACGGAATCGACCGTATTTTCCACTATGCGTGGATTCTTCTGGCGATGGCCATGGCATCCCTGCTGTTTGGTTATCTGGCAGGTCTTGCGTGCGCCAGGGCGAGCTGTGGCTTTGCGAAGAATCTGAGACATGATGTGTTTTATCGCATTCAGGAGTTCTCCTTCGCTAATATTGACCGGTTCAGCTCTGCGTCTCTTGTGACCCGGCTTACCACGGATATCCAGAATATTCAGATGGCATTCATGATGATTATCCGCACGGCGATTCGGGCGCCGCTGAACCTGATCTTTTCCTTCGCGATGGCATATTACATGGGCGGAAAGATGGCGATGATCTTCCTTGCGGTGATTCCGGTTCTTGGTATTGGACTGTTCACCGTAGCCAAGATCACCATGCCGCTATTCAAGAAGGGATTTCCGAAGTATGATGCCCTGAATGAATCTGTAGAAGAAAATATCAAAGGTATTCGCGTTGTAAAGTCGTTTGTCCGGGAAGATTATGAAAACGAGAAATTCCATGACGCAAGTGAGAATATCCGTAAGATCTTCACCAAGGCAGAGCGTATCCTTGCGCTCAATAATCCGTTAATGCAGTTGTGCATTTACTCGGTCATGTTGTTTGTGCTGTCCTATGGTTCCCGTACGATCATTACCACTAATGGGCAGGCATTAGATATCGGGCAGTTCTCCACACTGCTTACCTACAGCTTCCAGATTCTTTCCAGTCTCATGATGCTGTCGATGATCTTTGTCATGATTACCTTCTCCGCAGAAAGTGCACAGCGTGTACAGGAAGTACTGAAGGAAGAAAGCACCATCAAGAACCCTGAACATCCGTTGGAAAAGGTAAATGATGGATCCATTGATTTCGACCATGTGTCCTTCCGTTATTTCGGCCATTCCGAAAACCCGGTCTTAAATGATATCGATCTTCATATTCGCTCTGGTGAAACCATTGGAATTATCGGCGGCACCGGTTCTTCGAAGTCGTCTTTAGTTCAGCTGATTCCGCGCCTTTATGATGTGACGGAAGGTGCAGTGAAAGTCGGCGGAACCGATGTACGTGAATATGATCTTGAAGTGCTTCGTGATTCAGTCGCAATGGTTCTTCAGAAGAATGTTCTGTTTTCTGGAACGATTGCGGAGAATGTTCGCTGGGGTGACAAGGACGCCAGTGATGAAGAAGTAAAACATGTATGTGAACTGGCCTGCGCATCGGAATTCATTGATAAGATGCCGGAGGGCTATGATACCTACATCGAACAGGGCGGAACCAATGTCTCCGGTGGGCAGAAACAGCGTCTCTGTATCGCCAGGGCATTGCTTAAGAAACCGAAGATTCTGATCCTGGATGACAGCACATCCGCTGTCGATACAAGAACGGATGCGATCATCCGTAAAGCCATGCGGGAGTATATCCCGGAAACCACTAAGATCATCATTGCTCAGCGTACGTCATCCGTGGAAGATGCGGACCGCATCATCGTCATGGATAACGGAACGATCAATGCGATCGGAACCAGCGAAGAACTGCTTCGCTCCAATGCGATCTATCGAGAGGTCTACTTCTCTCAGAATAAACAGGGTGTAGAGGAAACCATCCCTGCAGGAGAGGAGGTGCTGGCATGAGTAAGCGTAAACCGGCTGGAAAAGGAACCGTAAAACGGCTGATTAAAATGCTGTTTCAGTTTTATCCAAAACTGCTGCCATTTATTATCTGCCTGATCTGTGTTAACGCAGTGATCTCTGCGCTGCCTTCCATCTTCCAGCAGCGGGTCATTTCAGTGATTCAGACATCCTGGGAGACCGGTTCGAGCTGGGAGGCATCCCGCCCGGAAATCATGCGGAATGTACGGACGCTTGCGACACTGTATATCTGTTCATTACTGGCGGGGTTTGTCTATAACCAGCTTATGGCAATCTTCACTCAGGGAACACTCGCAAAACTCAGAGATAAGATGTTCTCTCATATGGAGAGCCTTCCGATCCGTTACTTTGATACCCATAAGCGGGGAGCGGTAATGTCGTATTACACCAACGATGTGGATGCGATGCGGCAGATGATATCCCAGTCCTTTCCTCAGCTGATGATCTCTTTGATCACATTAACTACGATTCTATGCATCATGATGTATTACAGCATCTGGATGGGACTCGTAATTATTCTGGGATCGGTTGTATCCATTACGATCACCCGTGTTATTGGCGGAAAGTCTGCACGCTTCTTCATGGCGCAGCAGAAATATATCGCCGCAACAGAAGGTGTCGTTGAGGAAATGATCAACGGCGGAAAGGTGATCAAGGTATTCAACCACGAGGAAGAAGCGGAAGAGACCTTTGATAAGGCGAATGAAGAACTGTATCAGGCGGCCTATAATGCCAATCGCTATTCCAATACACTGATGCCGATACTGAACAACGTATCCTATATCATCTATGTATTTGTGGCAGTCGTTGGTGGTCTGTTAATTGAATACAATGTTCCGAATCTTTCCATCTCTGGCCTGCCGATTTCCATTGCGGTAGTCGTGCCGTTCCTTGGCATGTCACGTCAGTTTGCGGGTATGATTCAGCAGGTAAGCCCTCAGATCAACTCAATTGTCATGGGTCTTGCGGGGGCAGAGCGTATCTTTGCGATGCTGGATGAAGAACCGGAAACCGATGAAGGCTATGTGACACTGGTAAATGCGACAGAAAAGAATGGCGTGCTTGAAGAGTCGGAAGAGAAAACCGGCTTATGGGCATGGAAACACCCGCATCAGGCAGATGGTACCGTGACATATGAAAAACTGCGCGGTGATGTTCGTTTCTATGATGTGGACTTTGCGTATAATCCGGAGAAGATGATTCTTCATAACATCACGCTCTATGGCAAGCCCGGTCAGAAGATTGCCTTTGTCGGAGCGACGGGTGCTGGTAAGACGACGATCACAAATCTGATCAACCGGTTCTACGATATCGAAGACGGAAAGATCCGCTACGATAACATCAATATCAACAAGATCAAAAAATCCTCCCTCCGTAAATCACTTGGCATTGTCCTTCAGGATACGGTGCTTTTCACCGGCACCGTCATGGACAATATTCGTTACGGACGGCTGGATGCGAGTGATGAAGAATGTATCGCCGCTGCCAAGCTGGCAGGTGCACATTCCTTTATCCGCAATCTCCCGGATGGCTATAACACCATGTTGGATGGGGATGGTTCAAATCTTTCGCAGGGACAGTGTCAGCTGCTTGCGATCGCACGAGCTGCTGTTGCGGATCCGCCGGTCATGATCATGGATGAGGCGACCTCCTCCATCGATACCCGTACCGAACAGATCGTACAGCGTGGTATGGATGCCCTGATGATGGGACGGACGGTATTCGTGATTGCCCATCGGCTTTCCACGGTCAAGAACTCCAATGTAATTATTGTTCTGGATCATGGACGTATCATCGAACGGGGAACCCATGAAGAACTGATTGCCCAGAAGGGACAGTATTATCAGCTCTATACCGGAGCGTTTGAACTGGAATGATGATAGAGTAAAAGCATGCGGTGACGCATGCTTTTTCCAAGGAGGAGTGTAACATGCCAGATCTGATTATCCCAGAAGGGGAAGAACTGCAGTTTCATGACGCATTGATGGAGGACCGTCTTACGATGGCACAGGTTCAGATTCCTGATGGACTGGATCCCGCTTCCTGGAAGGACACCTGGGCGTCCGCAGATCCAAGGGATCGTTTATACCGGCAGGTCTATTGCGATGGATGTGGTTATTCTGTTGGAGAAGCCAGCTATGAACGAATCGGAACGAATCGGGCTGCGCTATGGCTGTTGATTATGGGAGATATGCGGGAAGCAGGATATGGAAGATCCGCATTGAAGCTTATCGCAGCTGAGGCATGCAGGAATGGAATAGAACTCTTTGAAGTGCAACTGAAGGAACAAAGTCCATATGAAGCTTTCATTCTTCATCGTGGGTTTAAAAAGACAGAAACACGTGAGGGATGGTGTGTTTATACCGGAGAAACCCGAGTATTGGCAGAGCAGGAATGTTGTGAAAACGTATGTGAACTGTTCCGCGACAACAAGGGGTAGAACCCTTTAATTTCGTTGACTTCGGAAACGTTTACGCCCATAATATATTTATGTTATGTAAGCGGTAACATTTTAAAAGGCAGAAAGATAGAAATATCTGCACATAACAATAATTCAGGAGGAAAGTTATGAAAAAGTTTTTACGGTATCTCATGGCTGGCGCTCTGACACTCGGACTGGTAGGCTGCGGAAGTTCTTCCGCGTCTGATGCTCCGGCTGCCAGCAATGACGGAGGCTCCACAGAGGCTCCTGCAGCGGCAGAAGGCGGATCCACAACACTCGTTGTCTATTCCCCGAACTCCGATACAGAAGTTGACATGGTTCTCCCTGCATTCGAAGAAGCAACCGGCATCAAGATCGAACTGGTTTCCGCAGGAACAGGTGAATGCGTTGAGCGTATTGACGCGGAAAAAGAAAATCCGCAGGCTGACGTTCTCTGGGGCGGCATGAACTATGGTGTTTATGTTCAGCATCCTGATCTTTGGGCAGACTATACTTCACCCAATGAATCTCTGATCGACGAAGGCTATCGTCAGGGCGATGTAAAGTGCTATACCAACTACACACTGTCTGGTTCCGGCGCTCTCATCATCAATAATGAACTCGCAGAAGAACTCGGCGTCACAATTAACGGCTACGCAGATCTTCTGAATCCGGTTCTCAAGGGAAAGATCGCTTCCGGCGACCCGACCAAGTCTTCCTCCGCATGGGCTGAACTCACCAACATGTTACTGGTTATGGGTGATGAAGCTTATGATGAAAAGGCATGGGAATATGTTGAGCAGTTCGTAGATCAGCTCGATGGCATCCAGCTCGACTCCTCTTCCGCAATTTACAAAGGTGCGGCAGACGGCGAATATGTAGTTGGTGTTTCCTATGAAGATCCGTGTGTCAAGATGCTCTCCGATGGCGCAGATGTAACTGTTGTTTATCCGGAAGAAGGTACTGTATGGCTCCCTGCAGCAGTCGCAATCGTCAAGGGTGCTCCGCATGAAGACGCAGCTCAGAAGTTCGTTGACTTCCTGATCTCCGACGAATGCCAGGCTCTCTATGCTGAGACAACTGCTCGTCCGACAAATACCACACTGCCTCTGACAAATGAATACATGAAGCCGTTCAGCGAGATCAACGTAGTTTATGAAGACATTCCGTTCTGTGCAGAGCACAAGACTGAATGGCAGGCTCGTTACGCTGAAATCCGTGACAGATAATTCATAGTCATCATATCAACACGCATGGGCTGGTCAGATGATCAGCCCATGTTTCTTAATTAAAACTAGTAAGGGGTAACCACATGAGTGTAAAGATTATCGTAAAAGACGCAGTGAAGAAATACGGAGACAATACCGTCATTCCGGATCTTTCACTGGACATCAAAGAAGGGGAATTCTTTACGCTGCTCGGTCCGTCGGGCTGCGGAAAAACAACATTGTTAAGAATGATTGCCGGATTCAACAGTATTGAAGGTGGAGACATCTACTTCAATGATCGCAGAATCAATGATCTTGACCCGGCAAAGCGAAATATAGGAATGGTCTTCCAGAACTATGCGATCTTCCCTCATCTCACTGTAAGAGACAATGTCGCATTCGGTCTCAAGCAGAAGAAGATGGACAAGAAGACAATCGCTGAACAGACCGATAAGTTCATGAAGCTGATGCATATTGATGAATATGCGGACCGTATGCCGGAACGCCTGTCCGGTGGTCAGCAGCAGCGTGTTGCCCTGGCAAGAGCGCTGGTCATTCAGCCGGATGTGCTTCTGATGGATGAACCGCTGTCCAACCTCGACGCTAAGCTTCGTGTTGAGATGCGTACTGTAATCAAAGAGATCCAGCATAATGTTGGAATCACTACGGTATATGTTACCCATGACCAGGAAGAAGCGATGGCAGTCTCGGATCGAATCGCAGTTATGAATCTCGGTGAAATCCAGCAGATCGGTTCTCCTAAGACGCTTTACCAGCGTCCTGCCAACCTCTTTGTATCGTCATTTATCGGCCGCACGAACATCATGGATGGAAAATTGAGGGTAAATGGTGGGCAGACGGTACTGGAACTCGAGCAGGGATATCAGGC
Organism: Solobacterium sp.; assembly: GCA_017469355.1. Taxonomy (GTDB): domain Bacteria; phylum Bacillota_I; class Bacilli_A; order Erysipelotrichales; family Erysipelotrichaceae; genus Bulleidia. The sequence continues at coordinate 11,645 of JAFUGM010000043.1, forward strand.
CGTAATGAACAATGTTCGTCCTGAATGCCAGAAGGACCAGGACGTCAAGGTTTCCATCCGTCCGGAAGAATTCGTCATCAATACCGAAGGAAAGGGCATCGGCGCTGTGATCGATGACTCGGTATTCCTTGGCCTGAATACGCATTACTTCGTCACTACAGACAGTGGCGTCAAGGCGGAGATCGTTCAGGAATCCATGATTGACAGTATCCTTCCGCAGGGAATGAAGATTTATCTCACGGTAAAGAGCGAAAAGATCAATGTGCTTACCGAGGATGGATCGATGAACATTCTCACGGGTGTACTGAATGATAAGCCGGAGTAACGCTCTATGACAAAAACCAAGAAAAAAGTGGATGTATGGACACTCATATCGCTGACCATTCTGGCGCTATATGGGCTGTTCCTGCTGTATCCGCTGTTTAAGCTCCTGTTGGAATCCATTTATAAAAACGGAGCCTTCACGTTCCAGTATTTCGCGAAGTTCTTCTCGAATCCCTATTACGGGACAACGCTGGTTCATTCGTTCAAGCTGTCACTTGCGGCGACGGTATTCTCATTAATTCTGGGTGTTCCGTTAGCCTATCTCTACAACATGTATGAGATTAAAGGCAGAGCACTGGTACAGATTATTATCGTTCTCTGCTGTATGTCCGCTCCGTTCATCGGTGCCTACGCCTGGGTTCAGCTCCGTGGCAATAACGGAATTATCACCCGTTGGATTGCTGGGCTGATCGGTCATAAGCCTCCCAGCATCTATGGCTTCCGTGGTATCGTTACGGTTCTCACACTGCAGCTGTTCCCATTAGTACACATGTTGGTATCGGGTGCACTCAAGAATGTGGATAACTCCCTGCTTGAGGCATCAGAAAACATGGGTGTAACTGGTGTGAAGCGGTTCTTCAAGGTTGTGATTCCGTTATGTATGCCGACAATTCTTGCGGCGGCACTGCTGGTATTCATGCGTGCCTTTGCGGATTATGGAACCCCGCTGTTGATCGGTCAGGGATATCAGACCTTCCCGGTTATCATCTATAACGAGTATTTCGGTGAAACCGGAACAGACCATAACTTCGCGGCGGCAGTTGCGGTTATTGCGATTGTCATTACTGCAGTGATCTTCCTGTTCCAGAAGTGGCTGTCCAACCGGTTTGAGTTCCACATGAACGCCCTTCATCCGATCGAGATGAAACAGGCGCATGGACTGAAGAACTTCTTAATCCATCTGTATGTATATCTCGTGGTGGGGCTGGCGTTTATGCCGCAGGTATATGTCATGTACTGCAGTTTCCGGGCAACCAGCGGTAAAATCTTTGTCAAAGGCTTCGCAACTACAAGCTATCAGAAGATTGCCCGTGATGTGCCGCTGGCAGTACGGAATACCTTCGTCATCGGTCTGATTGCACTTGCGGCAGTCATCCTGCTTGCGATTCTGATCGCGTATCTCGTTGTACGCCGTCGTTCGAAACTCAACGATGTCATCGATACCGCATCCATGATTCCGTATATCATTCCGGGTTCGGTTGTTGGTATCGCGCTTGTTATCGCATTCAACCGGAAGCCTCTGGTATTGACCGGTACCGCCTTTATCATGGTGGTGGCGCTCTGTATCCGACGTATTCCATATACGATTCGTTCCTCGGTAGCGATTCTCCAGCAGATTCCAATTACCGTAGAAGAAGCGGCGATCTCGCTTGGTTGCTCGAAACTGGAAGCCTTCTTCAAGGCAACCGTTCCAATGATGGCTAATGGCGTTCTCTCTGGAGCGATTCTGAGCTGGGTCACTATCATCACCGAGCTATCCACCGGAGTTATTCTGTATAACCGGAATACAATCACACTGACACTTGCGATCTATACGCAGGTATCCCGTGGTTCCGATGGCCCGGCAGCCGCATTCGCAACGATCCTGAATGTGCTGACGGTTGTATCGATGTTGATATTCATGAAGTTCTCCAAAACAAAGGACATCTCGTTCTAACCAAAAGAAAAAGCTTTCCATGAATGGAATTCTCCGTTTCTGGAAAGCTTTTTATGTGGCTTATTCAGCGAATTTCTTATGGTTCTCTTTTGCGACTTCGGTTGCGGCTTCCAGGATTTCCAGCACTTTGATGACTTCCTCATCCTTAATGCATTTTTCAGCCTTTCCCTGCATTGCGTCAAACAGACTGTCATAGACACGCTCATAATGTGCGCATCCAACCGGCCACTTTTCAGTTATGGTATTGCCATCCGCATCCTTATATGCCAGGGTTCCCCAACGGTCTTCCGGGGATGGATCGGTATTAATGACATGACGGCCAACCACTTTTTTCTTTCCAGAGTTATGAAGTACCGGAGGAAGAGTGAAGCTGCCATTAGTGCCATGGAGAATAAAGCGAGGCTGATCGATCAATACACACATGGAAGTACTGATGGTAACCTTGGAATTCCCATAGAAGAAGTCAATGTCAAAGTAGTCATCTCCGCTGGTAGGATGATGAATACTGCGCACATCATAGCGGACATCATCCGGCATTCCAAAGTAACCGATAATCTGATCTGTGGTATGAACGCCCAGGTTATACAGTGTTCCTAATGTGTCATACCAGCCATTGGTCTTGAAGTAATCGTAGTGTCCTTCAAGACGCACCACCTTTCCGATCTTTCCGCTTTCAATGACTTCTTTTAATGCGAGGAAGTCTGCGTCAAACCGGCGATTCTGGTTTGGCATACAGATGAGCCCTTTTTCCTTTGCGAGGTCAAATACTTCCCGTGCTTCTGCGGCGGTTGGCGCAAAGGGTTTTTCAATGAGCGCGTGTTTTCCCGCATTGAGAATCTGCTTTGCGTAAGACACATGGAAGGCATCCGGTGCACTGACCGTCACAAGATCCACTTCCGGGTCGTTCAGCACTTCATCGAGATCTGTGGTGAACTTGATCTCCGGGTAAAACGGCTCATAATCCGCAAACTGAGCGATATCCTGCTCTCTGCGGTAAACATACTTAATGCGGGCATCGTCACGCTTCTCCACATAGGGAATATGGTATTCTCTGACGCTGACCCCAAACCCAATATAGGCAATTGTAATCATTTTCATTCGTCTCCTTTTGCAAGAACAGTATAGTTGAAAATCGCTGATTCCTAATACCCGATTTTCAGATCCACTTCACGAAGAAGCGGTTCGTTCTTACAGTATCGTTCAAAGTCTTCCAGAAACAGGTCCACGACCCGCTCTACGGTATAAGGCAATGACATGTTTCCTGAACAATGCGGGGTAATCAGAAGATTCGGGCAGTTATATAGCGGGTCATCTTCAGGAATGGGTTCTGTCTCAAACACATCCAGTGCCGCAAGCAGTCTTCCATTCTGTAATTCCTGTACCAGAGCTGCTTGATCAATGACAATTCCCCGTCCAACATTCACAATCAGTGCCTGATCATGAAGCAGGGAAAGACGATGCGCAGAAAGCAGCCCTTTGGTATAGGGGGTTCCCGGCAAGGAGGAAATCAATATATCAGTATTGCCCAGCACATCATCCATGTCCTGGGCAGGGATGAAACTGTCATATACCGCATCCGGGCAGATGCCGGAGCGGTTGACGCCAATGATGGAGGCAGGCTCAAATGCCCGTAAACGCTTTGCGGTGGCCGTTCCGATGTCGCCAGTCCCAAGCAGAGTGATATGCGCTCCTTTTATGGAAGAAACCGGAAGATCGTTTTTCCATACATGAGAATGAACCAGTTCTTCATAAGGCCCAAGCTTCCGTAACATGTACAGCGTAACCATGATGATATGTTCGCTGATTGTGACACCATAGGCACCACTGGAGTTCGACACGAGTACCTCCGGGTTTGGGAATACATCAGGCCCACGTAACAGATCAATTCCCGCAAAGGTAGTACAGAACCATTTCAGGTTCGGCGCAAGCGAAGGGATACGGGGTGAATAGCCAAGTACGACTTCGGCTTCACGCAATGCGTCTGCCGCAGGTCGAACAGAAGAGAAAAACAGCGGTTGAAATCCATGTTGTTCGGCGGTGGTGCGGATGCGCTCCCGGAGGTGCTCCGGAAGTTCTTTTATGACAACTAAGGTACGGCTCATAGAGGTGTCCTCCCTGCGTTTCCATTATAGAGCAGGAAGCACGAAGGAATTGAGATGGTGCCTGGAACGAGGGAAATGCGAATCTTAAGAATTCCTGTATTGAACTTGAGTAATACAGATGGTACAACTAGTACAGATAGTACAGATTGGAGGCGGAAATGTTTCTGTTAAACCTGCAAAGTAAAATACCGATCAATGAACAGATTCAAACGCAGATATTGAAATTCATCGAAGCGGGAATTCTGAAACCCAATGATCGGCTTCCTTCGGTCCGCCAGCTGGCATCCGATAACGGAATCAATCCCAATACCGTAGCCCGGGCGTATGCGGAATTGGAACAGAGCGGCGTGGTATACAACATTCCCAAAAAAGGGGTGTATGTACAGTCGTTCCCCACGAAAGAGACTGACCCGGATGTGCCAATACGTGAAGTGATCCGCTCCTGGAAGGAACGTGGAGTCGAAGCGGAACGTATTCAGCGCATAGTTAGCGAAGTTTATCAGGAGGAAGATACATCATGTTGAAGATAGAACATATCTATAAATCATTTGGGGAGAAACCGGTGCTGAACGATCTGAATCTCGAAGTAAAGGATGGCTCCGTGTTTGGATTAGTTGGTGTCAACGGTGCCGGAAAGTCGACGTTATTACGGACGATTGCCGGGGTATATCAGGCAGATTCGGGTTCCATCACATTGAATGATATGGATACCTATCTCTGCCCAGAGATACGGAAAGAAATCGCCTTTGCGGCGGATGAATTCTACTATCCCTCCGGGAGCACATTACAGTCATTAAAGGTGCTGTATGAAACTATGTATGACTTTGATGAGAAGGTATTTGCGGAATACTGTGATCTCTTTGAGCTGGATGTAAAAGCTACCATCTCCAACCTGTCCAAGGGAATGAAGCGAAGGGTATCCCTGGTGCTTGCCTTAAGCATTCACCCTAAACTCCTGTTAATGGATGAAGCCTATGACGGGCTGGAGCCTCTGGCAAGGCTGCGATTCAAGCGGCTGCTTGCCCAGCGGATTGAAGAGGAACAGATCAGTGTAATCATTTCTTCCCACAATCTGCGGGAACTGGAAGATATCTGTGACTCCTATGGGATTCTTGAGGATGGAAAGATTGCCAGCTATGGCGATCTCATTGATAACCGCGGGAAGGTGAATAAATACCAGCTTGCGTTTGCGGAAGAGGTGGATCGGAACCGGTTTTCCGCCTTCGATGTCCTTGCGTTTGAACAGGAAGGCCGTGTCGTGCAGATGGTTATTCGTGGTGAGGAAGAAGAAGTGAGTGAAACGCTCAATGAACTTCATCCCTTATTACTCGATGTATTACCGGTAACCTTTGAAGAATTGTTTATTTATGAACTGGAAAGCAGAGGCAGAAGCTATGAATAAAAACTACTTCAATTATCTGTTGAAAACCCGCAGGGTGCCGATACTCTTCTTCTTTGCGGTATATATCGGAATCATGATGGTGACGGGATTAAATGCGCATGCGGAGCCAGACAGGGGAATTGAACTGATTGTGGCGGCCGGAATGTCCGCAACACTGACGTTCGCGCTTCCGGTACTGATGTTCAGCCCCGTTCATGCGAGAAAAAGTGCCGATGTCTTTATGGCATTGCCGATATCACGCAGGGAGATGCGCATCACATCACTGTTATTCTCGTTTGCGGTATCCTATGGATTCTATTTTCTTGGAAGTGTTCTTCTCTGGGCCATTTCCGGCCATACGACAATTCACATACAGACGCTGTGTTTCTCGCTTATATTCATGGCATTTGGACTGGCAGTGCTCTTATTATTCAACAGTCTGCTGTTTCTGATTGCGAACAATCTGTTTGACGGGGTTGTGATGATCGCTGCGTATTTATGCATGCCGCTGATGATATTCCTTGCGGAGGTCACTACCGTAGGGACGCTCTGGGCAGGGTATACCAGCTCTTCCTGGTATTCTGGGCGTGCGTTATATCTAAGTCCGGTATACATGGTGATGGAAAATCTGGTTGGAATTATCAGGAGGGTTCAACCATACAATGTCTTTTCCTGGAATTTTGTAATCGCTTTGGTGATATTTGGGATTCTGTCAGAGATTGGGTTACGGAAAGAGTTTGATGAGCGGAAAACCGAACGGGCAGAACAGCTGTCAGACGGAATCTTCGCCTATCCGCTTGTCATTAATGTATATGCGCTGATCTCTCTTCTGGTGTTTGCGGTACAGGTATTACTTGACCCGAGAGAAGTATCGACCCTGTTGCTTTATCTGATACTCCTGCTGATTTATGTTGTCGCTTCGTTTGTATACAAGCGGTCAGTCAAGCTGGAAAAGAAAACGCTGCTCGTCTTTGTGGGAGAGGTGCTTCTTTCCATTGCGATGGTCTTTGGGGCGTGGAATACCCACTTCTTCGGACTGGCGGATCACTATAAGCTGGATCGCGGTCCGTACCTCTGGTATGAATACAGTGCCTTTACTTCCGTTGATGATCTTGGGGAAGAGGAGAACCCTGGTTATGACCGCGAGGGTGAAGTTTCGGAATGGATGGAAGTGGATGTCACCATCTGTATTCCGGTTGACCAACTGGAGCAGTATCGTGAAGTGATCGATATGATGGATCGTGTACGGGTGCAGGCAATTGATGACTTCTATGAGAATCCGATTCAGATGTATACCAATAATAATCTGCGGGTGTTTAATTCGAACGAAGTCGATCACTATAAACCAATCAACTATAACAGCTACCGTATCCACGAACTGCTTTCGGAAGAAGAGCTGAAGGTATTAAACCGTTATGCCCCGGTTGTGGTTTCACATGCGAAGGGATGGGAATATGCCCCGTCTATGAAATTAGAAGAATATCTGGAGACAAAACAATGAAGATTGACTGTGAAAAGCGGGTCGTAGATACCGGAGAGCGAAAATCACATCTGACTCCGAAGGAAATGGCAATTCTGAATTATCTGATGAGTCATGAAGGAGTAACGGTAACCTGCGAAGAAGTATATGAAGGTGTCTGGAAGTCAGAACCGTTTATGGTAGAACCGGTGATTGCGGTTCATATCCGCCATCTGCGGGAGAAGATTGAACCGGATCCTTCCAACCCCTCCTATATCCGTTCCTTCTGGGGAAAGGGATATCGATTTGAATGTATCAGTTAAGAAGATGCGGGAAACCGCATTTTCATGTGTGAGACAGGACGGGGAACCCGTTCTTGAGATACAATAACAGACATGGAATACAGAAAGTTTGGGACGAAATACATGATTCGCCTGGATCCGGGAGAAGAAGTGCTTACAGAAGTGAAGCGGATCTGTGAAGCAGAAGGAATTCTGCTTGGCGAATTCCGGGCACTGGGTGCGGCGAGATATCTTGAAGTAGGTGTTTATGATGTAGCGGCACAGGAATACTTCAAGGAATCTTATGAAGGTTCCTATGAGATTAATACGATCTTCGGTACGATTACTTCCATGAATGGCGAAGTATATCTTCACGCGCATCTTTCCGCTTCCACATTGGAAGGAAAGACCATTGGCGGGCATCTGAATCAGGCGATCATCTCTGGCACATGTGAGATGGTTTTAGAGCCGATGGAGGGCAGTGTCGGTCATCGCAAGAGCCCGATTACCGGATTGAATGAGTGGGACTTTGAATCATGTTAAATGAATTTGCGAGAACAGAACTGGTCATCGGACGGGATGCGATGGACTGCATGAAAGCTGCACGTGTTGCGGTGTTTGGTGTCGGTGGCGTCGGTGGTAACTGCATTGAGGCATTGGCCCGTTGTGGAATTGGAACACTGGATCTGATCGATGATGACCGTATCTGCCTTACCAATATCAATCGTCAGGTGTTTGCGACCCATAAAACGGTAGGAAAGTATAAGGTTGATGCGGCAGAAGAACGCATTCATGAGATCTCTCCTAAAACTGTAGTAAATAAATATAAGATGTTCTATCTTCCCTCGACGAGGGATCAGATTGACTTCAATCAGTTTGATTACATTATCGATGCGATCGATACGGTAACAGCGAAGCTGGATATCATTGAACAGGCGGTTGCCTGCCATGTGCCGAT
>JAFUGM010000044.1 GCA_017469355.1 Solobacterium sp.
CACGAATGTATTCATAAGATCAACGAAGTGCCGGTTATCCTTCAGGAAATTCCGGGTGGTTAAATCAATCGTCTTCATAACCTTTTGCCTCCTTGCACTTACTTTTTAGCGAGCGAAGGTCCATTCTCCCCGGAAGTTCTTAAAGAAAATTTCAGAAATTTCTGCTTTAGTATTATTTTGTACCTGTAATTTAGCACATCTAATTCAGTTTTTAAAGCGGGTACTGCTACGTCGCAGTACCCGCATATTCACAATTCATTTCTATCCAGGCGCACCGTTAACTGATGCCTTCAGGTTTAGATAGCGTTAAATCAAAGCTATATTACTTCTTAAACACGATGAAAGCCGCAAGGGCGATTGTGCCGCCAAGCACAATGACCACTGCGAGCAGCTGTTGAAGTCCCAAATCCATTGGATCGTGTCCTCCTTTCTGTTTTCACTTACGTTCAAACAGAAAGTTTTGGCACAAGTTTAGCGTCATAGGTACCTTCTGCGGTGATCAGTGCTGTGCGGTCTCTTCTTCCGGCACTGCATACAACAATTCCCGCCGTAATGAACAGAATCAGCACTGTTACAGGAAGTGCCAGTACCTTTGTATTTGAGTCCGCACGCTTTGAGACGGACTCCACTAAAGTTCTTTTACCAGAGTTAAGCTCAGGTAATTCGGAATGGTCTTTTGGAGAATGCTCGGATTGGATAGGCAGTGCTGTGGCAGGGATCGATGAAAATGACGTCTGCGATTGAAACAGACGGTCCGTTTCCATCCATACCGTTCCGGTTAACAGATAGACCGTTACCAGAAGCAGTTCAACCCATAAAACAATCCGCTTCATACTTCTCCCAAAAGGACTGCCGGAAACATCCGTACAGTCCTGAATCTTAATTGATATTTCTTGTCGCTACGACATTTACACCGGTATCTAACACATTCTCGATGATTACATCACCAATTCGTACCGGGGCATTCACTCTTACGGAATCAATTTCCTTCATACACGCGGAAATCAGATCCTTTGGAATGTTTCCGGCTGTCTTTACCGAACAACGGGGTTTATCTCCACCGTCTACCACCACTGTGGATGTGACTGTGCGCTCGGGATGAACCACTTCATTCCGGGCGTAACGATCACCAATTCCACAGGTATTTCCTGTGACGGACAGAACTTCCTGTCCTTCCAGTTCTACAGTAATCTGGCAGCCCATCGGGCAGCCGATACAGGTTAATTCACGCTTTTCCATAATCACTCTGCCTCAATTCTGATCGTAATGGTGTTCAGGTCTGGTTTCTCCTGCAGCTTCTTTTTCTGCAGTATTACCTGTTCCATTTCACCCGGCGCAAGAATCCGCTTCTTGAGATGCTGAATACGCTCATCCTCAAAATAAACACTCACATAGGAATTCTTGAATACGGAGCCGACCCGGAAGCGGACGGTCAGGAGGTCTTCCATTGCGTCCACATTCACTGTGCACGGTACGGTATACCGCGCGCCATCAGTCGCCTTGAGTTCCACCACGTGGCCACTCGATACATCTGTTTTTTCCTGTTTCACAAACCGTGCGGCACTGGTACCGGCCTTTGCAGCTTCTTCCGATACATAGTCCACAAGATCGTGGACATGAAGCACATTTCCACAGGCGAATACGCCTGGGATAGATGTTTCAAGCCCTTCATTCACAACTGGACCACTGGTCACCGGGTTCAGTTTTACCCCAGCCTTAGAAGACAGTTCATTCTCTGGAATCAAGCCACAGGACAGTAACAGCGTATCGCATGGATAACGCTCTTCCGTTCCCGGAATCGGTTTATTATGTTCATCCACCTGGGCAATGGTCACCGCTGTGACATGTTCCTTTCCTTCAATATCAACAACGGTATGGGACAGCTTCAGCGGGATATCGAAGTCATTCAGACACTGCACGATATTCCGTTTCAATCCACCGGAATATGGCATCAGTTCCGCAACTACCTTGACCTTCGCCCCTTCCAGCGTCATCCGTCGTGCCATGATCAGGCCAATATCTCCAGATCCGAGAATGACGACTTCCCGTCCTGGCAGATAGCCTTCAATATTCACCAGGCGCTGTGCTGTTCCGGCAGAGAAAATACCCGCTGGCCGATAGCCTGGAATGTTAAGTGCACCTCTGGGGCGTTCCCGGCATCCCATCGCAAGAATGATGGCACCTGCCTGAATCTGTACCACACCTTCTTCCCGGCTCATGGCCGTTACGATCCGATCTGGGGAGATATCCATCACCATGGTATTCAGGCGATATTCAATCTGTTCTTCCTCTACCTGTTCAATAAAGCGATACGCATATTCCGGGCCAGTCAGTTCTTCCTTAAAGGTATGAAGACCGAACCCGTTATGAATACACTGATTCAGAATTCCGCCAAGTTCTCTGTCCCGTTCCAGAATCAGAATCTTTTCAATTCCGGACTTCCTTGCGGAGATCGCCGCCGCAAGTCCTGCGGGGCCGCCGCCAATAATTACAATGTCATAGGAGATCATCACAGGTTACCTCCATCTGCGCCTTTGGTGCGTTCCAGAACAATATGACTGTTCCCTCCGCTCTTGGTAATGGCTTCTAGCGGAAGGCCCAGTTCACTATGCAATAACTCCATTACCTTTGGCGAACAGAACCCCGCCTGGCAACGCCCCATTCCAGCTCGTACGCGCCGCTTCACTCCATCAAGGCTACGCGCCCCAAGGGGTCGGCGAATCGCATCAAGTATTTCCCCTTCGGAAATGGACTCACAACGACAGACAATCTGGCCATAGGCCGGTTCACTTTGTATTAATGCATTGCGCTCTTCGATACTTAATGTTTCCGGATTCAGAATACCTTTCCGTTTTGGATTCCAGTGTTCTTTTTCTTCTAATCCCATTTTCTCCTTCAACAGGGAAGCGATATACTCCCCGATTGCCGGGCAGGAGGAAAGACCGGGAGATTCAATTCCCGCGCAGTCAATGAAGTGCGGCGCATCCTCCACTTCACCAAGAATAAATTCATGGCCATCCTCATGGGCTCGTAATCCCGCAAAGGAGGTAATCACCTTACGCATGGGAAGATTCTTCACCGTGTTGCCGGCTTTGGAAATCAATGTGCTGATTCCCTCAGCGGTGGTATTGACCCCTTCCTTATCTTCAATGTCGATGGCAGTTGGTCCGACAATGAGATTTCCATGGACGGTTGGTGATACCAGTACGCCTTTTCCCTTTTTTGTCGGTTGGGAAAAGATGGTATGGCTCACATGACTTCCCGCATCTTTATCGAGCAGACAATAGTCACCCCGGCGTGGGGTAATGGAAATCTTATGACTGCTTACCAGGTTATGAAGTTCATCCGCATAAACCCCTGCCGCATTTACGACATATCTTGCCTGATACTCCCCATTTCCCGTACGCAGATGATAGATGCCATTCTCATCACAGCGAATGTCTTCCACTCTGGTATTGAAGAAGAAGTCTACGCCGTTTTGAAACGCGTTTTCCGCCATGGCGATATTCAGAATAAACGGACAGATGATTCCGCTGGTAGGAGCGTAAAGTGCCCCTTCCACCTGATCGGAGAGATTCGGTTCCATTTCCAATGCCTCATCTCTTGTCAGAATTCGAAGTCCTTCTACACCATTTGCGATCCCGCGCTCATACAGTGTTGTTAAGCCTTCCAGTTCTTCCCGATCCGTACATACGACAAGCGCCCCATTGCGCTTGAAGGGAATGTCGAGGTCTTCCGCAAGCTGATCCATCATCTGGTTTCCCCGCACATTCATCTTCGCCATGAGGGTGCCTTCCTTTGCGTCAAAACCCGCATGAATAATGGCGGAGTTTGCTTTAGAGGTTCCCTCACACACATCTTCGCATGCCTCAAGCACGCAGATGTTCGCATCGTACTTTGATAATTCCCGGGCGACGGCGCTTCCGGTTACGCCGGCTCCGATAATAATTACGTCATACATGTTCGTATCCTTCTTTCGGTTGTTGTTCTCCTGTTATTCCTTTGCCCATCCAAGGGTAGAGCGAACTGCCTGTTTCCATCCTTTGAGTTCTTCTGCCCGTTTGTCTTCACTCATCTCCGGTTCAAACTTCCGGTCGATTTCCCAGTTTCGAATGACATCTTCCTTGCCATCCCAGAAACCTACCGCAAGACCCGCCAGATAACTGGCACCCATCGCAGTTGTCTCTACACAACTGGGACGATGGACTGGCGCATTGATGATATCTGCCTGGAACTGCATCAGGAAGTTATTATGACTGGCACCTCCGTCTACCTTCAGTGCTTCAAGCTTTACGCCTGAGCCTTCTTCCATCGCCGCAAGAACATCACTGGTCTGGAAGGCCAGCGATTCCAGTGTTGCCCGAATCAAGTGATATTTATTTACACCACGGGTAAGACCGGTAATCGCGCCTCTTGCGTAAGGATCCCAATAAGGTGCCCCAAGTCCGGTAAATGCCGGTACGACATAACAGCCATTGGTATCGGGAACCCGGGTTGCGAAGTATTCAGAGTCTGGCGAACCGTCAATAATCTTGAGTTCATCGCGAAGCCATTGAATCGCAGCTCCCGCCACAAAGACAGAACCTTCCAGGGCATATTCCACTTTTCCATCCAGCCCCCAGGCAATGGTCGTTAGTAATCCATTATTCGGATAAATCGGTTTCTCTCCGACATTCATCAACATGAAACATCCGGTGCCATAGGTATTCTTGGCCATGCCGGGTTTGAAGCAGGTCTGGCCAAAGAGCGCTGCCTGCTGGTCCCCCGCAACCCCGGCGATCTTGATCGGACCACCGAAGAATTCCGGATCAGACTCGCCATAGATCGTACTGGAGGGTTTCGCCTCCGGCAGTAATGACATCGGGATTTCCAATTGTTCGCAAAGTTCTTCATCCCACTCACAGGTATTGATGTTAAACATCAGGGTTCGCGATGCGTTGGAATAGTCGGTCGCATGTACTTTTCCCTTGGTTAACTTATAGATAAGCCAGCTGTCTACTGTCCCAAATGCCAGCTCTCCTCTTTCTGCTTTCTCCCGGACGCCTTCTACGTTATTCAGAATCCAACGCAGCTTCGTACCGGAGAAATAAGGGTCAAACACGAGACCGGTCTTCCGGTAGGCAGACTCAGCGATACCGGGATACTTTGCGATCAGTTCTTCTTTCATATCCGCCGTTCTGCGGCACTGCCATACGATGGCGTGATAGACCGGCTGTCCGGTTTTGCGATCCCATACAATTGTGGTTTCCCTTTGATTCGTAATTCCAATCGCCGCAATGTCTTCATACGTTGCGCCGATTTTATGCATTGCCTCACGGGCAACGGAAAGCTGGGTCTGCCAGATTTCACTTGGGTCATGTTCTACCCAGCCAGGCTGCGGAAAGAACTGGGTGAATTCTTTCTGCGCTACGGAGCACATCTCTCCCTTCATGTTGAAAAGGATACATCTGTTTGAGGTTGTACCCGAATCAAGTGCCATTACATACTTTGCCATGAAAGCCTCCTAATGATATTGAATCTGTAATGTCGTTTCTATTTTTCCCCGGGAAGTTTTCCCATCCATTTCACTTTGGATTCCGTACCGTCTTTAATCCGTTTCAGGTTCTCTTTATGACGGTATACGATAAACACCCACAGTAACAGTATGCATACCGTTACTGAACCAGGATTATGAATGATCAATGCGCTGATCAATACTTCCAGCCCTATCGCAGAAAGACTGGAAATGGATACAATTCGGCAGATATAAAGAATGCCAAAGAATAGCAGTACCGGAACGATGAACTGCCACACCCAGGCCTGATTCACAAAAATCGCAAGACCAAGGAAATAGCCGTAGGTTGTGGCGACGGCCTTCCCTCCTTTAAACTGCGCAAAGATTGGAAAACAATGGCCAATACAGCAGGCAACACCCGCAAAGGGAATCATATCCGGTGATACTGCCCACGCGATTAACATGGAAATAACTGCTTTAAAGGCGTCAAGAATCGTTACCGCAACTGCGGCTGGCTTTCCCAGCACCCGTCCGGCATTAGACGCCCCAAGATTTCCTGACCCAAACTGGCGGATATCCTTGTGGTAAAACACCTTCCCAATGACTAATGCCCAGGGAATGGATCCAAACAGATAGGAAATCAATACAATACACAGTCCCTTAATCATCTTATGTCCTCAATCCGCGTTCTGAAATACATCGCGGTTCTTATAGAAATACTCCACACCGGAATATACCGTAGTTAATACAATGATCCAGATACAGATCGTATTCAGCGTATCCGGAATACCAAACAACATGAGAATCAGACATACCATGGTTGCGGCAGTCTTGACCTTGCCAGACCATGCGGCGGCGATGACCTTGCCCTGTTCTACCGCAACTAACCGCATTCCCGATACCGCAAATTCACGGAATAATACAATCGCTAATGCCCATCCCGGCATAACTCCGCTCTCCACAAACCAGCACATCGCAGACATCACAAGAATCTTATCTGCCAGGGGATCCATGAATTTTCCAAAGTTCGTGATCTGATTGTAATGTCTTGCGATATATCCATCCAGCATATCCGTAAGACTTGCGACAATGAAAATCACCAACGCAATGATATTCGCATGGGCGACTCCGGCATAAAGCACCGCAAGAAACACAGGCACAAGAATAATACGCAGCAGCGTCAGCTTATTAGCGGTAGTCATAAATTACTGTTCTCCATTTACTACCCCTATTTTACAACCAAACCGTTCGCTTTCCGCAGGTTCCCAATACAATTGATTGATTTCGTCTATTACGAAGAGTCTCAAAAAAGCCTGCAGGAACCCCACAGGCAGATGATTCTGAAACCATTTGATTACAATATCGTCACGAACAGCCCAACCAACAGGCATACCGGAAACCCCAGTCCCATTCCGATCATAGACTGCTTGATATGAAACATATAGTCTTTATATGCTTTCATTCCTTCTGTACCAGGAATCTGAACCCGTTTACTGTGACAGAAGACACCAATATCAATCACCAGCGCATCAAACCAATCAATTGCCAGCCAGATAAGATAGGAGTCACGGAACCCTTCCCAGAAGGTATCCGCATGGTTGAAGTGCTTGAGGATATATACAAACACAATGAGAAGGACCACAACTGCCAGACCTTTGCGGAGATAATCCTTTGGGGTGAACCGTTTTGTCTTCTGCTCAATGAGCCCCAGCTCATAACACCGTTCACGAATCTCTGGCGGATAATCTGAAATCATCGACATCGGATCGTTTAATGTCGCCGGTAATACAATTGCGGAAAAGATTACGATTCCAATCAGAGATTCGATGAATACAGTCATTACGCCCTCCTTGTTAGAAATAGCTAACTGACCTCTATGTTTTACCATCATTTCTGCTTCAGTGAAAGAATGCCCATAACGAAAAAACGCGAAGCCAACTTGATGCGTTATTCTTCACGTTTCACAGTTCCTGTTCTGTTTATCCAAGTGTCGAAAGAAACGGGATCACTACCGTTGTCCATACCCATGATACTGGCATGACCAGAATCAATGCCGGTATCATATCCGCAATCGGATATTGTTTGACATTCGACATCCTGAGACCGGTCGCGATCATGATCAGTCCGCCAACTGCCTTAAAGTCATTGATCATTTCAGGTGTAGTATGCGGCACAATCAATCCCGCAAGAAGAAACAACACCAACATCACCATTGCCTGCGGGATCGAGACCGCGCACACCGCATAGCCCAGTGTGCACGCAAAGATCACTGCAGTGAAGAGATCAAGAATACTTTTGGCGATGAGAATACTGTGATCCCCATTCATTCCAGAGACCAGCGCACCATAGATTCCCGTACCGCTGGCACAGAAGACAACAATCGAAGTCACCATTAATGCGGCAGTTGTTTCATCTGCACCTTTGGTTACTTTGGATTGAATCCATTTCCCAGCCTGATTAATATGTTCTCCCACATGAAGCGCAAGACCGACTCCCGTCCCGGCAATTAATGAGAAAATTACCGCCGGCATATTCGTCATTAATATCGTGCTGTAAATTCCCATCCCGACAGCACCCAGCCCAAGCGTCAGATTAATGTTGTCACGGAAGGATGGTTTTAATCGGCTTCCAATTACTGAACCGATCAACCCTCCCAACAATACCGATAAAGCGTCTACTATGATTCCTACAGGCATATCAGTTCCCCTTCCTTATCCTGCGCAGAGACCATCAATCCACGCAAATAATTCTTCCAGATCATAGTCTCCGCTGTGAGGTAATCCCCAGGGAAGGGCGAAATCTACATCAAAGCCATGGTTTCTTAACAGGGTGGCGAGAATCACCGGGATCGCAATCGCAGTATCCCGATCAAATGCCCCATGGCGTATCCGCCAATGCGGAGCCGTATCTGCGTTACCAATATATCGCGTCGGGTTCATCCTGCGGATCATCGCTTCATTAGCCATCTCTGCCCCTGGAGCGGTGTTATGTTCCATCGAGAAGGAAGAGAAATGTCTTCCATCTACCTGTTCATCCCCAAACTCTTCATTTTCCGGGCTCTTAAGATCCACCCGGTCAAAGGCGGGGGCCGCCTTCATGCGGGTAATCTTATGAACATAGCTGTCCCAGTTGAGATCCACCACATGACCATTCTGTTTCACAAGATAATCCTGCGCGTCAATCTCACTTCCTCTTGTCATGACAAAGGAGCGGTTTGTCTCACTGTCCTTCGTTGTAAGTTCTTTATCCGCAGACGCAATCACAAAGTGCTTTACATATTCCTTGAAGGAACCTTCACCTGTTTCATCCAGCGTTAATGCGTTCCCTTCTTCATCCGTTAGGCCCAGGGAATTGACATATGCGGGGAATAACTCTTTCAGGGGTTTGGATAGTGCGATCTGCTCCTCACTCATCATTCCTTCATCCGGTACACGAATGATTCCATTTTCCGTACGCTGATGCTTGGTGCGGTGATAATCGTTCAGCCCATAGAACATCCATTCATATGCGGCATCCGCATTCTCCAGATTATGAATCGGGCAATAGCAGCTCGCCGCAAAGATATCATCACGTTCTTCCGCTGCACCGATCGCTTTGAGATACGGTTCATAATCCGCACTGTTCCCTGTCGCCCCCGCAAGTGCAGAAAGCGCACCGCCGGCACTGGTGCCATTTGTGATAATACGGTTCATATCTCCAGGAATGCGGTCTTCATTATGGCGAAGATAACGGATGATTGCTTTATAGTCGACAATCAGTGCCGGTGCTCTTCCCACCTTTCTTCCAGTCGCCTCCCCAAGAGAGCCTTCCTTACTGCCCTCAAAGAATTCTTTCG
Source organism: Solobacterium sp. (assembly GCA_017469355.1). Classification (GTDB taxonomy): domain Bacteria; phylum Bacillota_I; class Bacilli_A; order Erysipelotrichales; family Erysipelotrichaceae; genus Bulleidia. Next base: position 9,330 of record JAFUGM010000044.1, read on the forward strand.
CGACAGTTCCAGATGTTCTCCCGCGAACTCCTCCGCTTACTGCCACATAACCATGTTCAAGGGCGCAAAACAAAGAGTTCAGCCGTCCTGTATGCGAATCAATTCCAGGCTCGTCCGCAGGTCCAGGCATATAGCCCCCAACCGTGTTGGGAAGAAATACCGGCGCTGTGTCAGCTGTATAGGAGCCAATCGCCTCATTATGATAATAAGCTTCCGGCACATAGACATTCAGTGTCTGAATCGGGTCCAGAGGAGTTTCACAATAGGACAGATGTTCAAAGGCACGGAAGGTAATCGTATACCCTTCCAGTTCCAGTGTCTTTGTGATTCCGCACTCCTGCGGAAACTTCAGTGTTTCTTCCATGTCAATTCTCCTCCTTTGTTCTAAGTAAGACAGGCCGTATTGAAACGGCCTGTCAGTTCATTCATTAACCAAGAATACGGGACGCTTCCTCGTCGTTGTATGCCATGAGTGTTGCGACAATCGCGAAGATTCCGCCAACACCTACGCCGATGCAGTACTTCACGATATCCTGTACTCCGCCGCCTCCGGCATAGTTGAAGATACCGAACAGTCCACTTCCGCCGAACATATACATCTTTGTGCGGAGAACACCGATGATCGCGCCGCCTACACATCCACCGAGGATGTTGATAAGGAACAGCTTCTTGATCGGGATCAGGATGGAATACATCAGAGGTTCACCAACACCGCAGATCTGAGAGATTGTCGCAGGAATCGCAAGGTCTCTGACCTTCTTGTTCTTACGGCAGGCCCAGCAGATCGCAAGTCCCTGGAACATACCGATCATCGGTCCGATACCGCCGCAGGCCATGATGTAGTCAAAGCCATTCTGCGCAATCAGGCTGAGCGCAAGACCAATGATAACCCAATGCATACCGAAGAGAACCAGAACGCCAAATCCACCACCGATAATTGCGCCGGCAATAAGACCGCCAATAACAGGAATATTGAAGAGTGCTTCGATGACAACCTGGATACATACAGCGATGAGGTTGAGAACCGGTCCGATCACGATGTAAGTAAGTACAACGGTAAGAACCAGTGTGATGATCGGGGTGAGAATACCACGGAGGTTGTCTCCGATGTGGTTCTTGCACCACTTTTCAATCTTGGATGCCACATATACCGCGATGATGACCGGGAATACGCTGGAAGTATAACCTGCCCCTGGCATGACAATGGGGATGCCAAGGAACGTGTTGTAATAAGTCATCGCAAATGCGGAGCCACCGAACAGCTGACCAGCCGGTTCCAGAGTCGCAGCGATATTTACCATAGCCGGGTAAACCAGAGCTGCACCAATGGAAGCACCGATGAACTCATTGCACTTGAACTTCCGGGCAGCTGTGAATCCCAGCATGATCGGAAGGAAGTAGAAGAAGCCATCACCCAATGCATACAGCAACATATATAAGCCACTGTTCGGGTTCAGTACGCCGATGTTATCTAATGCCAGGAATGAGACAACACCCTTGATAATACCTGCAGCGGTAAGAACACCGAGTGTCGGAACGAGAATTCCGGAAATGGTTCCCATCAGTGTATTGAGAACGCCCTTGTTTCCTTCTGCGTCTTCTCCATCCGCATCGACAAGTCCGCCGCCGTTAATTCCCTGGGTTTCCAGAATCGCATCATAGATTCCGTCAACCTTGTTTCCTACGACAACCTGAAGCTGTCCGCCAGCTTCGATTACCTTAATTACATATTCTGTTTCTGCCAGTTTGTCCTTATCTGCTTTTGAGCTGTCCTTTAATACGAAGCGCAGACGAGTGACGCAGTGTGTTAATGCCTGTACGTTGTCTTTACCGCCGACCAGTTCTACGATCTTGGCAGCGACACCATCATACTTGCTTGCCATAAACTATCCTCCAAATTCGTTCGCCGGGAAACCGGTACCTTGTCTCCCTGTGCTTTACATGAATAATATATTCAATCTGAAAGCGTTTGTAAATACTTAATTCAAATATTTTTTACTTTTTTGAATTTTTCTTTCAGTATAATCAACTGTTTATTGCCCATTCCCACTCTCACTTACTATCTTCGAATATTATATTTAAATATAATATTCGCCATGGTATGATTCCCTTGTGATAGGAGGTGGCTCTCAATGAATCCATTACTTAATATGGAACAACATAAAAATCAGTTCACGCAGAATGAACTGCGTATCTATCAGGCAATTCTGGAAAACCCGGAACAGGTTACCTATCAATCCACCAATAAACTGGCAGAAAACCTCGGAGTTTCCCAACCCGCATTAACCCGGTTCATTAAAGTGCTGGGCTACCAGAAATACCAGGAATTCCGTTCTGACATCACTTCCTGGCTGGCTCGTCAGAATACTTCTTCAAACGCCTCACGTTCCGCTTATTTCGAGCGTCTGGACGCATTACTTAAGGAAGCTGAAGAAGTATTAACCCCTTCCTATATGAAAGAGCTGGCAGATTATGTGTTATCTGGCAGAGAGTTATTTGCGTCGGGAATTGGAAAAAGCATCAGCCCTGCGTATTTAATGGAAAGCCTCTTCCGTAAACACTCCATCTTCGTTCATACCGCAGACCTTGGAACACTTCATGAAATATCCGATCATCTTGAACACGAAGATATGATTATTCTCTTCTCTGTATCAGCACAAAAGGAACTTCTCAGCAGAGTAGAAAACACGGAAGCTCGCATTCTTCTAATCACAACAAACGCAGCACACGCTTATCAGAATGTAGTGGATAAGACGGTTGTTCTTCCCTACCTCCCCCCGGATCCGGAACTCAGTTCCATATCTCCAGTGTTATTCAACATCTTTGTAGAACTGCTCGACCGCTATGTTTCAAAGAAGTTATCTGATTAGCATTATTTCAGTTTCATTTACTGTACAACCCGTTCAATCTGAATGATCTTCCCTTCAAAATACGGGCTGTTATTATAGTTTCCATCCAGTACCAGTCCATTGGTTATGGTACCGAAGTATTCTAATGCGATTTCAGAGTCAATCACAAACTCAATCACCGATCCGTTAATATCCACCTTACATCCATCCGATGCGTCCTTCGGATCCTTTTCATCGGTCTTAATCAGCGGTAATACAATTCCACTCTCCAGTGTGACGTAATACCGGGTTCCGACTTCTCCAAACTGATATCCAAGGGCACAGGCAAGAAACCCATCCCGGTCATAAAGAAACCCGGTCTTACCATCTACCTTGAGTTCATTATGTATTAAGGCATACTGCCTTGAGGTTTCATCATCAATCTTCCGATAGTCTTCATAAGTGATATCTTCACTGTCCGCGCATACCTCTACCGGCACGGTGAAGAATTTCTTTTTGTAATGAGAAAAGGATGCTGGGTTGATACCCCGCTTACGAAAGAGAAACAGGCAGAGAAGAACAATTCCTGCTACACACAAAGCCAGTACAACCCATACCTCTTTACGAAGTTTTCTCCGCTTCATTGAAGTGCCTTCTCCGCAGGGTAAAGTGGTAATACAGAAGGTTCCGGTTCTCCGGTATCGTTGCGAATAAGAACACCATTCTCTGAACTATATATTGCATTAGCATAGTCTACCGCAAACTCAAATACCGGATGATAAAACTGTACCGTTCCGTTTTCTTCTCCTTCAAAGAACCCACTATCTTCCATCACAATGGTTTCTATAGTTGGCCCAACATATACAGTAAAGAGCACTTCTTCCCAATCAGAATCCGGTGCAGCGGATGCCCCTTCAATATGAAACGCTTCTTCCTCATTACCGATTCCGGTAACCGTAGCCCCAGAAAGCTCCTGTACCAGGTCTAAGGAAACTGTTTGTGAACTTACATCCCAGTCATAGCTCTTCGCATAAGCACTCTTATGACTCCCTGAGATCACATATGTGATTCCAGCTACTTCCCGTGTACTGCCACCACACCCTGTAAACAATAGACTCAACAGTATAAACAGAGACCACTTACATTTCATACCGCCGCTCCTTCATAAGACCATCGGTATTCTTTTCCCTTCACTGAAGTTAAGCGATACATTCCCTGGTCTGGCGTCATGACATCCGCAACGAATGTTCTGCCTTCATGAAACCCAGTGTGTTCCAATAGCCGTTTCATCGCCTCATTTTCATCATGAACATAGGCATAGACTTCCTCACACAATGATTCTTTTGTGATCTTCTCCAGTAACTGTTTCATTGTGTCTGTCCCATATCCTTTTCCGGTTTCCTCACTTCTTAGAATCAGGTCTACTTCTCCAATACCTTCAGGATATATGCTCAGTTCAATCTTCCCAATTAAGGTTTGATTAAGATCTACAGAAAACGAATAAAACCGTTTTCCATCCAGTACACCAGTACGTACACCAAGGAAGTAAGCACGTGTGCTTTCTTCCTCAAGCGGTACGCTTACTGCATTTAAGCAGTATCGCTGATCACAATGGGCGTATAAGTCATTCAGCACTTCATAGTTAATGGGAAATGCGTTTAATGAAATCATGGCATTCTCTCCTAAGAAAAACAGGCACCGAAGTGTCTGTCAGCGGTCTTCATTCTCCGGAAGATAGAAGATCTGTTCATCATCCTTGGATAACAGATATGTGCCACGGGCATAACTGGCCACATAATCCGGATCTTCCAGTTTTTCCCGTTCCCTGGTCAGGTATTCATTCTCATCCAGAACTTCCTGATAACGCTCTTCTACCTCTGCGATCTGCTTCTTTAATGTGATCGTAGTATAGACTTCAAGGCCAGCACGATATAACAGATAGAACGACACCAGAACCACAACAAAACTAAGCAGCTTTGTGAACGGAGTCAGCTTCCGCTTGGAAGCTTTCTTTTTCTTATTCGCTGTCTTTACAGTCTTTTTCTTTTTTGTGTTCTGTTCTGCCATATCAATCCTTGTGTGTTCATATTTTACAATACAGTCCCGTAAACTAAAACAGAAAAGTGAAGCCACTCCTCTGTTCTAAATCTTTATATATAGCTGATTATAAGGAACAACGAATACGGGTCAACCGCTATGTAGGTAACGGCCGAAGGCGTATCGTTGTCCCTCCCTTTTCAATCAGCAAAAGGGCAATTACATTTTACTAAAAGTTTTCGTTAATATATCCCTTGATTAATTCTTTTTTTATGCTTTTTTATAATTTTCCCCTAATCTATGAACATTTCGATTTCGGATAAGCACCACATCCATACCACTTATCTTTCCATCTCCATTAATATCCGCTGCCTTTATATCTTCTTCCTTTAAACTTGAGGGTACCCTTTTGAGATTC
>JAFUGM010000045.1 GCA_017469355.1 Solobacterium sp.
ATCTAATAAGAATTTTCATGCGTCCTCGAAAACATGGTTGGTACTGACCATCGGTCAGAAAACCGGTAAAGCACAATAAAAACTATGACCTTATTTTACAGTCAATTTCATACTGTTTTGAGAAGTGTTATTTTTTCTGGAAGTGTGGAGAATCAATCGGATACATATCGTTAAGACAGAAGGGACATAATACACTGTCTTCTTCAGGACCACTGAGTTTGTAGATTTTTCTTAACTGCAGGAGGTCCTTCAGCGGCACGTTTTCGGTGTATCCACATCTGATACATTTCATCAATACACTCTTGTCTGTAGGCTCTGTCATTCGTGGTCCCTTCCAGAGGATTGTAGGAATCCTCGTAAGTCAGTATCGCACCGCACTTGCATCGGATGATATCTCTGTTGAAGTCATCACATACAGAAGTACGGAATCTTGCTTTCCTCAGTTTGTGTCTGCGTTCCTGTTCTCTTTGTCTCTTCAGCCTGCTGGCTTTTCTTTCCTGGTTCATCAGTTCGTAGATTCTTTCCAGCTGATCTTTTTTCTTGTTATGGTAGAAACCATAATAGCGGACAGTATGGAACCCCTCATCGGGAATATGGATGATCATCTTCTTCAGAAGCTCAAGTCCTGTTTCGGCGACTTCAATTCTTTCCTCAGTTTTATGATCATCGTAATACCACTTCACATCATCAGTTTTCTGGTTGTAGGAAAGAATCCTGTTCTGCGCCATGGCAGGTCTGCTGGCGTAACGCATCATATAGTTGACACAGCCAGCGACATCCTTCGAGTAATCCTTCTTCTCATCTTTGTCTTGCTTATCGTATTTAGCGTAGACATAGAAGCCATTTTCCTGCTGCTTGTAACTATCGTTTTTGATGTGGGAGAATTCACGCCCAAAGTGATCCTGCATCAGACGGTTGACCTCATACTGCCATGTAAGTCGGAGATTTTTGAAATCGAAGTGATGGAAATGAACGATCTTGTCCTTTACCGGATCATAGATGATCTCGGGAACCAGGGCGTGGATATGGGGATTCCACTTCAGATCACGACCAAAAGTATGTATGGATGCGATCATTCCAAACACCATGGCATCTTTGAAGTTACGGTATAGGTAAAGATTGTCTTTGTTATTATGGAGTTTACCGGTCTTGCCACGCTTTCGTTTTTCTTTCCGGTAGATTTTTTCATTAGTGATTTTACAGATCGTATTCCGGGCAGCTATAAAGAGAAGATTCAGAGCAGTTCTGTCTTTGCGGAAGAAGAGCCTGTAGTTCTCTGGAATTGTAAAAACAATATGTCTGTGAGGAGTATCCACACACATACACTCAGCTTTCAAAGCTAGAATTTTCTGGTATTTCACACCGCAGGATGTGCAGAACCTGGAATGACATTTTCTGCAGAAAAGCATTTCATTATCGCATTGCGGGCAACCAAAGACATCATAGCCCATATAGAAAGTGTTGCAGAGAAGAGCCTTCTGAACATTATCAAGAATACATGGTCGTGCCTTACCAATTCTGTCCATTTCAACAAACCAGTTATAGTGCTTCCAGAGAAGATCCTTGATACGTGGTTTGTCAGGATCATAATTTACATCGTCACATGTTAATACACCGTAATAGGGATACTCAGTGTACAGTTCTGTGTCCATCATACCCAAATTATAAATGAGCAGGAACTTACGCATCTGCTCAATATCTATTTATGGGCACGAAGTGCCCTTTTGTTCTTTGAACAAATGCGTGCTTTCGGTTAAGTGAATCGAGAATCCTCATTTTCCGGTGGTATTAATACGGAATTGAATATCTCGGAATCTCGAAAGGTGCAATTTATAGTGACATTTATGGTGACATTACGTTTAAAATGTCACTATAAATGTCACCATAAGTGTCACTATAAAATTTGAAAAACGTAATATACGAGTGAACGTAAGTAGAAAACGCATGGTTTGTAAAAAATGCATGGCTACTCAGGATTGATGAGTGAGATGGATTAAACGCGCGGTGAACGAGTAAAAATGGTTGTTCACCGCAACTTAAAGAGAGGCATATTCCTATGATCGGCAGACAGAAAGAGATAGAAGCACTAAACGAATTATTTGAAAGTGGGCGAGCAGAACTTGTAGTGATTTACGGAAGGCAAGGCATAGGCAAAACAGTTCTTGTCGATGAGACATTTGCAGGACGTATTACGTTTCGTCATGCCGGATTATCTCCTGCAGATGAGGACGCAAAAGGGCTCTTGAAAGCACAGCTAGCCCATTTTTACAATTCTTTGATTCTTCATGGGATGGAGGAGTGTAAGGAACCTGATAACTGGCTTGACGCATTTCTGCTTTTGGAACAGTTTCTGTTGAAGATAGATGATGGCTCCAGACAGCTTGTGTTTCTGGATGAACTGCCATGGCTTGACAGCCCTCGCTCGGGTTTCCTGAGAGCGTTTGAAGGCTTTTGGAATACATGGGCATGTCACCGTAAGAATCTTATGGTCATTGTATGTGGAAGCGCCAATTCATGGGTTTTGGATAACCTGATTAATAATCATGGCGGACTTTATGGACGTGTAACGTATGAGATCAAGCTGTCTCCGTTCACGCTGCGTGAATGCGAAGAATTTTATAGCAGCAGAGGAATTGTGTTTTCAAGATATGACATTATTCAAAGCTACATGATATTTGGAGGAATTCCATATTATCTGGGCTATATGAAAAAGGAACAAAGTTTGGCTCAGAATGTAGACAGCCTGCTGTTTTCGAGAAATGGCAAGTTGAAGAATGAATATAATCGGCTTTTTGAATCCGTGTTTACAAACCCGGAAGCGATAAAGGAAATCGTCCGTTTGTTATATACACGAAATGCTGGCTTTACAAGAAAAGAAATCACGGAAAAGCTTGGAATAACGGATGGAGGAGGACTTTCTAAAAATCTGAGCGCACTGATTGCCAGTGACTTTATTACGAAATATGTGCCCTTTGGATTTACCAAGAGGGAGGAACATTATAAACTCATTGACCCATTCTGCCTGTTTTATCTTCACTTTGTACAGGAACAGACAAAGATAAATGAAAAATTCTGGCAACAGAATGTGATGTCACAGTCAGTTGTTGTCTGGAGAGGTTTTGCCTTTGAGAACGTTTGCTTTAATCATATTGATCAGATAAAGCATGCGTTAGGGATATCCGGAGTAATTTCATCAGCCTCTGCCTGGTCAAAAAAAGGCGGGGATGAAGATGGCGTTCAGATCGATTTGCTGATACAGCGCAATGACAATGTAATTAACATGTGTGAGATCAAGTTTACGAGTGAAGATTTCACCGTAGATAAGAATTATTACAGGGTCTTACTGAGCAGGCCGGAACGTATTCGCGAGCTTGTTTCTCCCAAAACTTCAATTCAGAGCACATTGATAACCACCTATGGGCTAAAGCGTAACGAGTACAGTGGCGCATTTACGAATGTCATAACGATGGACGATTTGTTTTCATAGCCTAAGCGCCAGGAATAGCGACGGAATTTCATACTGTGATGAGTAACAATGAATGTGTACTCTGCTATTTGTGATATGATACCTTTCGCTATGGCCAAAACAACAGTAAACAACAACCTTCTGACCGAAGGGGATATCCGAAAGAAAATCATGGGATTCATGATTCCGATTCTCATTGGTCAGTTATTCCAGCAGATGTATAACACTGCCGATGCGTTGATTGTCGGAAACTACCTGAACGCAGAGTCGCTTGCGGCAGTTACCTCTACCTCATCACTTGTATTTCTGATTATCGGCTTCTGTATGGGCTTTTCCTCTGGAGCAGGGGTGATCGTTGCCCGGCATATTGGCTCCGGGAATGAAGAACAGACAACAAAAGCAGTTCATACCGCTGTCCTTCTTGGCATGATCATCAGTCTTGTGACGACATTATTTGGAGTCTTCTTTGCGGATGATCTGCTTCGGCTTATGAAGACACCTGCCAATATCATTGGGCAGGCTACACTGTACCTGAAGATTTACTTTGCCGGATGTACTTCCGTTGTCATGTATAACATGCTGGTGGGAATTGTACAGGCGGGCGGAGACAGCCGGCATCCCCTGTATTATCTGATTGCCAGTTCGCTGGTAAATATCGCGCTCGATATTCTGTTTATCTCAAAGTTTCATATGGGGGTAGAGGGCGCTGCTACTGCGACCATCATCTCCCAGTTTCTCAGTATGATTCTGGTGCTTCGCCAGTTATTAACCGCAACGGATGCGACACGGTTAATCATATCGAAGCTCCGCATGGATGGGGATAACCTTCGCCGGATTATCCGGTTTGGGTTTCCTACGGCCATGCAGAGCAGTGTAATTGATCTGTCCAATATTCTGATTCAGTCCTATATCAACTCCTTCGGCTCGGATGCGGTTGCGGGGATTGGCGCTTCCACCAGAGCCGAAGGGTTTGCTTTTCTCTTTGTGACTGCGTTTTCCATTGCCGCAACGACGTTTATCTCTCAGAATATCGGAGCTGGAAAATATGATCGGGCAAAGGAAGGAATTCGCTTTACATTAATTACCTCCATCCTTCTGATTGAAGCGGTTGGTGTAATTATGTATCTCTTTGCGCCGCATATCATTTCCGCATTCAATTCTTCTCCGGAAGTGATTTATTACGGAGTAGGAAGAATGCGGGTTGCCTCATTGTTCTATTGCCTGGTTGGCTTCTCTCATATTACCAGTGCCATCATGCGGGGAGCTGGAAGGCCGAATGTACCGATGGTTGTGATGTTAGTATGCTGGTGTGCCGTGCGTATTACAATTCTGATGACGGTAGGGAAGGCAATTCATGAAATCTGGCTGGTCTATTGGATTTACCCATTTACCTGGCTGATCAGTTCTGTCGTCTATGTCTATTTCCTCAAAACAACAAGAATTGGCCCGGAGGGAAGAGCCTGACCTCTTACGCAACTGACAGTTGCGGGCAAAGTGCACCTGACAGTTGGTAGACGATATGCGGGAAAGATGGAAAGATCGTATGAGGGGATCACAACATGTTAAATGAGAAGATTGTTGAACTGCGCAGACAGGCAGACCTTTCCCAGGAAGAACTGGCAGACCGGATGGGAGTCAGCCGGCAGTCCGTATCGAAGTGGGAGAGTGGGCAGAGTATTCCGGAAGTAGAGAAGATCATTCAGCTTTCGGAACTGTTTCATGTTTCAACCGATTATCTGTTAAAGGAAGAAACTCTGCCTGTGATCACTGAGTCACCTCAGGATACAGTGGAACCTGCTGAGGAAGACAAAGATGAACGGTTTCGCAGCTGGAACAGCACGATTAATAAGACATTCTTTTCCGAACCGGAGAAGGAACGATATATTCTGTCGCTGGACGAGGCGGAAGAATATATTACATTGCGGGAAGCTAAGGCGAAAAAGGTAGCGCGGGGTGTTGCGGAGTGTATCCTGTCACCGGCTCCGGTCGTTTTTCTTGCGACGCTTGGGGAAGAGATGTACATGGAAGATACCTTTTCACTGATTGGGGTCGCCTTGTTATTTGTTCTTGTCGCAATGGGTGTGGCGTCCTTCATGAGAGCCGGTACGATTGGAAGAGGATATAAGTTCCTTGATGAAACGGTATTTGAACTGGAATATGATGCCGAGTCTGTGCTGAATGAACAATCGGTTGAACTTCATGAGAAGAGTGATCGGGAAATACGCCTGGGTGTGATTCTCTGTATTCTTTCCTGTATTCCCATTGTGCTTCTTTCTTCAACCAATGATGATTTCCTGATTGGGGGCGTAGGTGTTTCATTATTGTTAATGATGGTTGCGGCAGGGGTGTATGAGTTTGTTCGAGCTTCCTATCGTAAGGGAACGGTGAAACGTCTGCTTCAGGAAGGAGAGTTTCGCAAGGAGTATAAGGAGACTACCCCGTTCAAAACATTTTACTGGCTGGTAATGAGTGCGCTGTATTTTGGCTACAGTGCCATCAGCGGTGGCTGGCACTACAGCTGGATTATCTGGATCCTTGCGGGAATGGTCTATCCGTTGATCGTAAATGACCGGGGGAAAGATTGATATAAAAAATCAGGCAGTGCCTGATCTCAGGAATCCTTCTTCTCGAGGGATTCTTTTTTCTTTTTCATTTCCCAATGGACTTCCAGCGCCAGCGCAAATCGCAGAATGATAATTGCCCCAAGTGCGATATAGTCGTTGACTCCGCTTGCGGTGGCCGTCTTCAGTACTTCTCCACACATCAGGAATTCCAAGGCCATGGAGATGCCTTCTTCCAGCTGCGGTCCATCTTCCTCATGGCGTGTCCAGCGCATGAACCCCTGCCATGCGGATACTAACAGGATCAGGATTCCCGCCATTTCGAGAATCAGAGAGCCGATTACCACTACATAGCTGAGTATGAGTTCCATCACTTCAACAATCGAATTCATAACTACTCCGTTTCCGGAGTCATTGTATCGCAGAACATGGGTTACTGAAAGGGGAAGGGATGGGAAATTGTGAGTGACGTACCTTCTGTAAGAAATGAACATGATATAGTAGTTCTGGTAACCAGAGAGAGGTGTTTCATGACAAACCGATTTGACGGAATCTATCTGAAAGATGTGGATTCCATGCATTTTATCATGCCGTTCATGTATCCGGACCGGTGTGACAATCAGGCATTCTTTACCTTTAAGATTGATTTGACGAATCTGAACGAATGGCTGAAGAAAAAGAATGAAGGGAATCCGGATTATAAATACAATCTGTTTCAATGCATTGTGACAGCCGCATTAAAGACGATTACGCTTCGCAGTAAGCTTTCCATCTTTATTCATAATAGAAAGATGTACCGGCGGAATGAAGTATCCGCCGCCTTTACGGTAAAGCAGGAGTTTACGGATGAAGGCGGAGAGGTACTGGCGTTCCTTCACGCAAAGCCAGAGTGGACCGTAGATGATGTTCATGAGGAAATCCGTCGGCAGTTATTAAAGTTGAAACAGAAAGGGTATACCGATGAGTCTACCTCCATCATGGATACCTTCAATAAGATTCCCAAGTGGATCTCACGCCCAATCGTGCGTTTTATCTGCTGGTTAGAGAAGAAGGGGAAAACTCCCAAGGCGCTTGTGGAGACTGACCCCTATCATTCTTCGGTTGTTCTGGCAAACCTGGGGTCAATTGGTCTTCCCAATGGCTATCACCATCTGACAAACTGGGGCACAACATCCATGTTTCTGTTGATCGGTACGGCTGGGAAGCTGCCGTTCTATGAAGATGAGCAGGTGGTATTCAAAGAGGGAGTGGAACTTGGGTTTACGGTAGATGAGCGGATTGCGGATGGGTTCTACATTGCCCGGTCAATTAAGATGATGCAGATGTTTCTGGAACAGCCAGAGCTGTTAGAACGACCGATGAATGAAAAGCTGAGTGATGAACTGTGGAAACAGATCACTGGGAAATAAGCAATTTGGAATAGCGAAAATCCGCTTAAATATCAGGTTTGAAGCGTGTTTCGTTCCGTTGCCTAACAAAAAAGCCAATGCTATAATGGCCTTGATTATTGGAGGAAAGAACTATGGGACTTAAGGATTCACTACTGAAGTTTGTGGCTCCCGTTGATGATGACGACGAAGAATACGAAGACGAAGAAGAGGAAGAAGAAACCGAACAGTTTGCCCAGACAGAAACTAAGCCGGTAAGTGCGTATGAACAGACACGCAACGCGAAGGTTCAGAAGGTCAGTGCCGACACAAAGATGGTTCTCTTTGAACCGAGAAGTCTGGAAGAGGCGGAAGAAATTGCCCGTCATCTGAAACAGCGCAAGGCCGCGGTTGTCAACCTGCATCGTCTTCAAAGAGAGTATGCACAGCGTACGATCGACTTCCTGAACGGCGTTATCTTCGCTCTGGATGGAACCATTCAGAAGATTGGCCATAATGTAATCCTTTGCGCACCGAAGTCCATCGGTGTGGACGGAACCATTTCACTGGATAACGACGATGAATGATTCGTATGATGTACTTGCGCGGCTGAGTGATCTGGAACGTCAGTCTCAGCGCAGATACATGCATACCGAATCGGCATTCCTGAATGAGGAGGAACAGGCGGAAGCCCGCCGTAAGTTTCCGGAATCCTCATGGATCCGCTATGATGGCGGATACCCGGGTGCGGAAAAGAAAAAGGTCATCTTCCTTCAAAGCGAGGAGGATGACTTTTCTGATATTGTATGTATCCGTGCCAGGACAGATCAGCGGTTTCGAACGATTGGTCATCGGGATGTGCTTGGCTCCATCATGGCACTTCAGGTTGACCGGCACAGCTTCGGAGACTTCTGGCTGGAGGAGGGATTCATTTATCTCTATACGTCCTCAGCCATGGCTGCCTTCTTCTGTGATCATCTGATCCGGATTTCCAGTCTATCGGTTTCCTTTGAGGTGATTGAAGAGCATCCGGTTCGGAAGAAAGTTACCCGGGAATTTGAGGGGATTGTGAGCAGTGAGCGGATAGACTCTCTGGTAGCGGAACTGGCTCATGTGAGCCGCACGGAAGCACAGCGGATGATCCGCCATGAGAAGGTCATGATCAATCACAGAGCGCTTGTAGACCCAAGTGAATTGTGCGATAATGATTCCACGATTTCGATTCGGGGTACCGGTAGATTCAAGTATCTTGGGGTTGTCCGGCATACGAAAAAGGATCGGATCGTAGTAAGGTTTTCACAGGAAATCCAAAGAGAGGAGCAGAGTCGATGACGTCACCTAGGCCAACATTCCGGGTCATGAAAAACGGCTATGACCGGTTTGCGGTCGATGATGCGGTCGAACGGTATGCCTCCAGGGTTTCTCAGCTCGAACGCCAGCTCGCTTCCTGCCAACAGCAGCTTGAAGAAGCGAACGCCCGAATACTTCAGCTTCGCTCGGAGTATCAGAATCTCGAAAGTTCTCTGGATGCGCAGAAACAGGCGGCAGAAAACATCGCCCGGCTGTCATTGCGGGAGGCCAACGAGATTATCGCAACAGCCCAGCAGAACGCGGATGCGATCATACAGGAAAGTCTGATCACAGCCCGGCTGATTCTGACGGATCTGTCGAAATTATATGGCGACGCCAATACGGTTAAGAGCAGTACGAAAGCCAAACTGGAAGCACTGATACGGGAACTGGATGAATTCACACTTCCAAAGATGCCCGATCTCAGGTGGCTGACTGAAGCAGAACAGAAAATGATGCGTTGATTGAGGACGCGCTGACCTGTGCCAAAGTGAAAGAGAGCCCACATCGTGGTGAAAGTGGGACGGCGGAACAGGAACAGACATCACCTCATGAGTATCCGACACTCTTGCGTTAAAGGAGAAATTGAGGGCATGCGGAACTTCCGCATGAACTAAGGTGGTACCGCGTGAACAGCGTCCTTAGATGAAACAGGACGCTTTTTAATTGGGAGGATAGATTATGGATTACAAAAGCACATTAAACATGCCGAAAACGGACTTCGAAATGCGGGGAAACCTCGCAAAGAAGGAACCGGGCATCCTGGCAGAGTGGGAAAAGGCTGACCATTACCACAAGATTCTGGAACACCATACGGGAGAGAAGGCATACATTCTTCATGATGGGCCTCCGTACGCTAACGGAAACCTTCATGCGGGAACCGCAATGAACCGTGTGATTAAGGATTTCATCATCCGTACCCATGCGATGAGCGGATTCTATACTCCGTTCTTCCCGGGTTGGGATACGCATGGATTACCGATTGAAAATGCGATTCAGAAACTCGGTGTTGACCGCAAATCCATGAGTCCGGCAGAGTTCCGCAGTAAGTGTGAAGCTTACGCTAAGGAACAGATCGCTACTCAGATGGCAACGGAAAAGCGCCTTGGTGAAGTGGCAGATTATGAACATCCCTATATCACACTGAAGAAGGAATTCGAAGCACGTCAGATTCGTGCCTTCGAGAAGATGGCGCTGGATGGATTGATCTTCCAGGGGCTGAAGCCGATTTACTGGTCTCCGTTTAATGAGACCGCAGTAGCGGACTCCGAGATTGTTTACCGTGATGTGACAGACGCTACTATTTATCTGGCATTCCAGGTTGCGGATGGAAAGGGAATCCTCGACAGCGATGATTACTTTGTCATCTGGACGACAACTCCCTGGACCATTCCCAGTAATGAAGCGGTTTCCCTGAACCCGAACCTTACTTATGCGGAAGTTCAGACAGAAAAGGGGAAACTGATCTTCCTGGAATCTATGACCGAGAAACTCCTGGCAGAGTTTGGTCTTGAGAATCAGGGTGTTCTTCGTACCTTTAAAGGCTCTGAACTGGAGCTGATCACTTACCACCATGTGGTTCTTCCGAAGGACTGCCCGGTCATTCTTGGCGAACATGTCACGGATGAAGACGGAACCGGCTGCGTTCATACCGCAGGCGGACATGGTCTGGATGACTACTATGTATGTCAGAAGTATGGCATCGCACCGATCTGCTCGGTTGATGAAAAGGGCTATATGAATGAAGAAGCCGGCCCGGAATGTGAAGGTCTGTTCTTTGAAGACTGCTCGAAGAAGATCATCACCATGATGAATGAGAAGGGCTGCCTGCTTGCGGTAAATAAGATTACCCATAGTTATCCTCATGATGATCGTCTGAAGAAGAAGGTCATCTTCCGTGCGGCGAAGCAGTGGTTCTGCTCGATTGAACAGATTCGTGACCGCCTGCTTGACCAGATCCAGAACAATGTCACCTGGCATAATGAATGGGGCCAGATTCGTATGTATAACATGATCAAAGATCGTGGTGACTGGTGTATTTCCAGACAGCGTCTCTGGGGTGTTCCGATTCCCATCATCTATTGCGAAGATGGTACTCCGATCATGGAGAAGGAAGTATTCGAACACATCGCAGATCTCTTTGGGGAATTTGGATCCAATGTCTGGTTTGAGCGTGAAGCGAAAGATCTTCTTCCGGATGGTTATGTGAATGATAAGTCTCCAAATGGTCTCTTTACCAAAGAGTCCGATATCATGGACGTCTGGTTTGACAGCGGTTCTTCCTGGACGGAACTGGAAGCCCGCGGTGGGGAGTTCCCTTGTGATATCTACTTTGAGGGAAGCGATCAGTATCGTGGATGGTTTAACTCCTCACTGATTGTCGGAACCGCAGTCAAGGGAAGAGCACCTTACCGTGAAGTACTCAGCCATGGATATGTCTGTGACTCCAAGGGAGAAAAGATGTCCAAGTCCCTTGGCAACGTTGTAAACCCGCTCGATATCATTAATAAGAACGGTGCGGATGTATTCCGTTTATGGGTCATGGTATCTGACTTCAAACAGGATCTGCGTCTTGGCGAAGCTAACATCAAGCAGGTCAGTGAGCAGTATCGTAAGATCCGTAACACCTTCCGTTTCCTGCTTGGAAATATCAACCCGGCTGACTTTGACCCGAAGAAAGATATGGTTGCTTATGAGAATCTCGAAGCGGTGGATAAGTATATCCTGATTCGTCTGAATGATGTGGTGAAACAGGTGCGTGAGGATGTGTTGAACTATGATTATGTCGACGCAAACAAGAACCTGATGAACTTCATGGTAAATGAGCTCAGTTCCTACTACTGCGACTTTACCAAGGATATCCTTTACTGCAATGCGGTTTCTGATCAGCGCCGGCGTCAGGTACAGACAGTTTACTGGCAGAGTGCAGACGCATTGGCTCGCCTCTGGGCGCCATTCCTGGTCTATACGTCCGAAGAAGTATGGAAGTTCTTCGGAAATGATGAAGCAGAGTCTGTACATTATCTCCACTACCCAGAGGTTAAGGACTATGCGGATGCGGAAGACGTACGCAGTCAGTTCACTTCCTTACTTGAAATCCGCTCCGTAGTGACCAAGGCACTTGAAGATGCCCGGAATGAGAACCTGATTCATTCTGCACAGGAAGCAGAAGTAGAAATTACCTGTACAGAAGGCGATAAAGAACTGCTGGAGAAGGGTCTTGGGAAGGATCTCGCGCAGTGGATGATTGTTTCAAAAGCATCCATCACTGCCAGAGACAGCCGCAGTGCTGTTATTAAGAAAGCCGCAGGCGTGAAGTGCCCTCGCTGCTGGAATTACAGCGAAGAGCCTGACGCAGATGGCCTCTGCCCACGTTGCCATGCGGTAATGAACGCATAAGAAAAAAGAACAGGTATGGAGCGATTCCACACCTGTTTTTATATTGATTCATGCGTTTGAAGAATCTTCCGGCTTTTCCAGATGATCCAGTGCGTATCTGCAAGCTTGGATGACAAAACCGGAGAAACTGACGGAGGAGCCCTGGATTGCATTCTCTATTTCTTTGATCAGCGGTAAGGGAAAACGGATGGTTTTATTCTCAGTCTCTTTCTTCTCGGCATTTAAACGAAACGGCATATCAGTGATTCCTTTTTACACATTCTACCGACGATCGAAATGACAAACAGCACTGCAAATAGCATTGCAATTAATAGTGCATTCGAATAGAATGTGGGAGTGAGAAAGAAGCGGGGGTACAGAACCATTTAAGGCTTCTTTTTAGAACATTTTGCGGTATTCAGTTTGAAAGAGTAGGGGTGTGATTTCAATGAAGAGACGAAACTGGAAGAATACGCTTCTCGCAGGGTTACTTTCGCTAAACCTGTGTGGAAACGCAATGGTATTACTCGCGGAAGGACCGGAAGACGAACCTTCCAATAGTGAATCGTCGGACCCGGTCAGTCAGGATAAAGATGTGCCATCTTCACTTGGGTGGAATGCAACGCGCTCAGATAATGGGCTGACGATTCAGATTTACTATAATGCGGGAAATGATGAGGATACTGCGTATATATCAAAGCTACGCGATGAGATTCTCCTCCAAAGTGGAGAAACTTATGAAACCAAGTCGGTCAAAAAAGAAATAGACAACCAGGAGAGTACTGCGACATTAACTTTAGCTTTGTCATCCGAGTTCAGCGGTTATGTATATGTGAAAGCGGATGGTTACTATGATAAGAGGTTTTCATTTACTGGAGAGGATGATAATTCTCCATCACAGGATATCAAGGATGTGCCGTCTTCGCTTGGATGGAGTACGTCTGTTTCAGATACCTCAGTGACCATAACCATTTATTTGATAACTGGTGATGCGGATGAGCATTCTTATTTCGATCAGTTACTGAAGATCACGTCAATTCTGTTAATGCAGAGAGAAACTACCGGTATCAATGTTTCTCCGTTATTTGATGAAAAGGATGATTCGGTTACCATTTCCTTTACTCTTCCGGAGGGCTATAACGCTAACGCGGACGTCAGTATTCCTGTCTCCGGTTATTGGGATCAATATTTGTCGTTAAGTGGCTCTTCCCCGGGAGAACCTCAGGTAGAAGAAACTACCGTTCCCGGTGGAACTAAAATCAACGGAGTTACGACTACGGATTACAGCGGACTGGAAGACTTTTCCATTTCCTGTGTAGAAGGAAATCCCGCTTGTGCGGCATATCTTGATACAGTTCAGAATTATGGGACTGTAGTCTTAGAGGATAGTTTTAGAGATAATGACATCTCACTGCCTACTGCTTCGCAAAGCAGAGATACGCTCTTTTCACAGGAAGTTCGGGAAGATGGGAAACGCTATTTAACCATTTCAAAAACAAACTTTAAAGAAGCTGTAAGTGATTGGAATCTTCATGCGCTGACAGCACATGTGGAAGCTCCGGGTTATATCACTTTATATCAGGGAGATGAAAGCGAGGCATATCCTCCGGTCACAGGAGACTATGCATGTAAGCTGAGCCTTCAAAATCCAAGTACCTATGAATATGTGATCTCCTGTGAGAATAGCCCAGGTACACTTGAGGTACTTGGTGCGAACACGGATGTTCAGCTGACCTTAATGAAAGGTAATGATGATCCGGTTATTCTGAATCTTGGGACAGGTTATTCTTTAGATCCCAACAACCACAAACTCACCTTTACAAAGGAACAGCTGGATAATTCTACTGCTTCCATACCGGAAGGGAACTATCAGGTTCGGATGAAGATCACACATATGTATGACAGGAATTTTCCTGGAATCATTCAGATTGTGACAGACGAAGATGTTTATTTCCCGAATGTGAACTATGCGCCATTCCCTGAGGGTGTAGAGGTAAAAGCCGTTGAAATGGGCCCTTCGGGAACGGGAATGATTGTAACCTGCAATGCTGGGGAGGCATGTTCTGCGTTCCTTAATAAGATGTATGACGATTCAAAACTTGGGTTGCAGACAGGAGGTACAAGTTTCTTTAATACTCAAAGTGGACTGGAGCTTTATCGCCGTGGCGAGGGAATTCCAGGGCCATATTATTTCGGTTATCAAGAAGATACATTCTCTAAAGTGGTACAGGATGGTTTGACCACTGCGCTTGAAATAAAGCCATCCTTCCTCGTTGGAATGGGAATTCCCAGTGGTGCAGTATTTGATGATGGACAGGTAGGTGTTCTTGGCTATGGCGTACGTCCTCTGGAACAGTTTATGGAGGAACCTGCTCGAACCGTAGTAATCACGAATGGGGCGACTCTAATTGAAGATGTAGTTCTTTCACAGAATGAGAACACTGAGCTTACAGTAACTTCTTCCGATAGGGAGTTTCTTGAATCGATTACTGATGTTGGTCTTCAGTCAAGCACTGGTCCCAGTGGCGGAACCACTGTGACAAAAGACTACCGTACCATCGAAGAGAATGAGGATGGAACCTATACCTTAACTATCTCCCTCAAGGATCTGTTCTGGGTATACGCATGGACACAATCCGGCGATAAGCCGATTACTGTCACACTGACCGGCGGAAGCTATTACTACATGGGATCAATGGTTTTGAATCACGACATGGAACGTATGCCGACAGATGTACGTATCAGTGTGATTGGAGATGGATTGAAGATTTCCAATACGCAAGCCGTAGATATTGATTTCCTTAAGGAAGTCGCCGAAGGGAAAGACAAACCAGTACTTGGTGAGTTCAACACAAGAGTTAATTTCAATGAAGCAGAAGAAGTTCCGGATCAGCCGGAGTTCTATGTTTCCCGCAGTAAGTATCCCTACCGCTATGATGCCTCCACAAACAGCGTCATCGTGGATGTGGATTGGGAACAGCTTGAAGAACTGGGCGCGAAGAAAGATGCGGACTACCTGTTCCAGCTTTATGACTCTCATTATGGAATCAGTGGACAACAGCGGTTTGGGCTTTCACTGAATCCGATTCTTCTGACCTATTACGCAGAACATCCTAAAACTTATACTCCGGAAGAACTTGAGGCGATGAATGAGCTTGCGGTTACCAATGGAGAAGAGGGACTGCAGAATGTCACCGTAAAAGAAGAAGAGACCGGTGATGCGAATGTGGATATCTACGGAGCCGTTGCGGGTGCGATTACGACAGATAATGAAGGCGGCGCAGATAACAGCGACCTGAATTATGATGATAAGGAAGTTGAAATCACTGTACAGACAGATGCGACTGTCCTTGAGGATGATAGAGCCAATGAGGTTGTGGATCGGTTTGGACATAGAGGATATGAACCTACCGACGTCTGCTTCGATATCATGATCTATAAGACGTATAACGAAAAGAGTGGGAAACCTGGAACCCACAATATCAGAGAACTGCCATATGAGGCAGCACTGATCTTCGATCTTCCGAGTACGCCATTAAAGCCCGGTCATAGCTATCATCTGCTGAGAGAACATAATGGACGAGTAGAAGAAATTCCGTTCCAGATCATAGTGATTGGTGGTGTTCGTAAAGGACTTACGTATACAAGTAAATTCTCTTCCTTCGTTCTGGCAACAGAAGATGAGGAAGCAGCGCCTGCACCGACAGAGATGCCCAAGGTTACACCTTCTTCCACATCCTCAAAGTCTTCCTCCAAAGGTACATCGGCTGTTGTTTCAGATTCTGTAATTACATGTCAGATGGCCGGCTATCCTTCCAATTATGCATGGAATGAAGCCGCCAAGGCATGTCAGCCTGGATTTGTGGATAACGCAGGAGCGTTCCACAGCACACGACTCACCTCTCCCCGTACCTCGGATGAGGGGCTGGGAACTCCATTGATACATCTGATTGTGGCGATGGTGATTGCCGCAGGTGCAGGTTACCAGTTGCGAAGAAATCGTTGATAAGAATTGAGAACAGGTATGGAGCGATTCCACACCTGTTTTTCTTAATGAAAGAATCCCTCCGCTGGGGGGGAGAGATTCTAATAGGTTGTTTCGACAAGAATTGGACTGTGATCACTCGGATAGGTACCCATATATAATCCAGAGAGAATCTCTGTCTTGTTTACTGTCATCGTATCTGAAACCAGAATGTGATCGATTGGGCGGTAATGACTTGTGCTCGATTGGATGAAATTGCGAATCGTACTTTTTGGATCAGAGGGTGTGGTGTCATGAAGATGAAGTGTGTCATCGGATTCTAATACCTGTAATGGTTCACTGAGATCCGGGCAGTTGAAGTCACCTGTCACAATGGTAAGGTCTCCATCTAAATGATTACGCAGATACGTTTGAATAACCTCTGCCTGTTTTCTTCTTATGGATGGCAGAACATGGTCGAGATGCGTATTGCACATACGGATGGTTTTCCCTGATTCAAGGTCTTCCAGAAGAATGGAGGTAGCGATGCGAGGAAACGCCGATCCCAGAAACTTACTTCCGGGTTCCTTCGGGGTATCGGAGAGCCAGATGGTCTCTCCGGCGATTTTGCGAAACCGCTGTTTCTTAAACAGAATACAGCAGCGCTCGTTGACTGGGGCTGCAGACTTTCTGGCCGAACCGAAAAAGGAATAGGTTTCCGTAAGAGAAGGGAGCTCTGGAATCATGTAATCCATGAGCTCCTGAACCCCGATCAGATCCGGGTCATGCCAGGAAACCATGGATGAGATGGATTTGGATCGGGTTTTAAATTCATTGAGACGGGCACTGTTTCTTAAATTCAGTGTCATGATCGAAAGGTCTGTCATCGCAATTAACTCCTATGGGAATTATAATGCGGAGTACCTATTACAGGTCGATCTTTTTAAATTGTTCCCAAGGGAGGTCTGTTTTTCCGAAATGCCCGTAGTTTGTGGTCTTTGTATAGATCGGGCGACGCAGATCCAACTCTTCAATGATATTGGCGACAGAGAAATTAAAGTTTTTCAGTACTGCTTTCAAAAGATCATCATCACTGATCACACCGGTACCGAAGGTATTGACGTTAACGGAAATCGGCTCGGGATCTCCGATGGCGTAGGAAAGCTGAATCTGAACCTTTTTAGCGAGGTGATTGGCTACGATGTTACGACACGCGTAGCGGGCGTAATATGCGGCGGAGCGATCAACTTTCGTTGGGTCTTTGGAAGAGAAACACCCTCCGCCAATCGGCGCATAACCCCCATAGGAGTCTACGACGATCTTACGGCCAGTAGTTCCGCTGTCACCCCAGCTTCCACCCAGAATAAAGGAGCCGGAGGGGTTGATCAGATAGCGGGTAGATTCATCAATAAGCGATGGGTTGACGATCGGTTCAATCACTTCCCGAATGATCAGATCACGAAGTTCCTCTTGCGAGATAGCGGAGGTATGCTGGGTACTGACTACGATCGCATCTACCCGTTTCAATACATCATTTTCATACTCTGCGGTTACCTGTGTTTTTCCATCCGGGCAGAGCCTTGGGTCGGAACGCCGTACTTCCTCGAGGCGCTTGGCAAGTTTGTGGGCAGTATCAATCGCATACGGCATCAGGTCTTCGGTTTCATCACTTGCGTAACCAAACATGATACCCTGATCCCCTGCGGAGACCGTTCCGTGATTTACAGCCTGATTGATTTCTGCGCTCTGTCGGTTCACTTTTGTTAAAACGTGATATTCCTCGGTGAAACCGATGTCACGCAGTACTCCCAAAGCGATGCCTTCGTAATCAATGACAGCCGTCGTGCCAGCCTCCCCATAAACAAGAATCAGATCATCTTTGATGGTCGCCTCAACAGCCATATGGGCGTTGGGATCCTGACGGAGTGCCTCATCGAGAATGGAATCAGCGATGAGATCGCAGATTTTGTCTGGATGTCCGCTGGTGACGGACTCTGAAGTAAAGAATACATTTGCCATAGAAAAAAGCTCCTTCCTTATTTGTCTTTTCCACAAGCCAGAAAGAGCTTCGTTTTCACTCTTTCTTTAATCGATGTCAGCTTTACCACCTTACCCATATGACCTGGCAGGTTGGTATGAGGCCAACGAGCTGACTCTCTTGCCTCATTCTTGATAAAAGACAACGTTATTCTGCCATAGAAGCCACATTAG
>JAFUGM010000046.1 GCA_017469355.1 Solobacterium sp.
AATATTTGGGGTTGGAATCCAATGGTTGTTTGAAGAGCCGTATGCGGGAGAATCGCACGTACGGTTCTGTGAGGGGCGTCAGGCAAGCCTTTCACAAGTTTATTTTGTTTGAAAGGAGTGTCGAGAATGCCTACTCGACAAGAAACAGAAACATAATCATTCACAAATACGATATCAAAACAGAAAGTGAGGAAGAATTATGCGTTTTGAGATTGTAGGGAAGAATATAACAATTACGGAACCGATGCGGGAGAAGATTGAGAAAAAGCTTTCCGGGCTTCAGAAATATCTCCTGATTGATGAGGATACCACCGCACGGGTGGTAGCGCGGGTATATCCGTCCTCGCAGAAAATCGAAGTAACGATCCCGACAAGAGTCGGAATTCTCAGAACTGAAGTCGAACATGATGATCTCTATGCGGCAGTAGATATCGCACTCGATAAGCTGGAAGATCAGATCCGCCGGCAGAAGACCCGTCTGAACCGCAGACATAAGGAATCGCTGGCAGAAAACTTCCTGCTGGAAGAGGAAGAGGATGATGTCGATATCCCGGTAAAGACCAAGTCCATTTCTGCTCAGAAGATGGATCTGGAAGAAGCGATCATGCAGATGGAATTATCGAATCATGACTTCTACATCTACACCGATGATGAAAGTGAGAAGATCTCCGTGGTCTATCGCCGCAATAATGGCGGATATGGCCTGATCGAAACAGAATAACCATACCAGAAAGGGCAGAATCGTCTGTCCTTTTTCCATGGAGAAAATGAAGAAAACGCCGCTCTGGCGAGTCACCTGAATAATGTGAACTTCACTGATGCGGCGTTTTACAGTAAGTGAAACGAGGGATTACTTTGCCTTGGAGACCTTATGGTCAATGAATACTGCATCCGAACGGAATGCGTCAGAGGGCAGGTAATCTCTGATCTCGCGAATCGTGACAATACCTCCATGTGCCTTGCAGATCTCAGGGATCGCATTGACTACCCGCATTGCAGTTAATACATAACCGTCATAGGAGAGCTCTTCCGGATGCTCAGGAACACCGACATTCATGTCGATCTGGAGATTCGGATCGCCTTCGATGACGACACGAATCTGGCCAACCCGATCCGTCCATGGCCAATCCATTGCGACATCCTGCGCCATACGGTTAACGTGCTCGATGACAATTGCTTCACGGCCGTTGATGATCCCGCAGGTACGAACTCTTACCGCAACGACCTTTCCTGCAGGGATTGTTCCCCATGCGCATTCAACATCATGATCTGTTGCCTGCTTTTCGAATGAGGTGGTGATATCTTCCAGTTCATAGCCGAGTTCATTGGCAATGTGATGGATGGTAATGCCCCAGATCATTTTCTGGACATCGGGAATCTCGAGTACTGCGGTGAATTCCGGGTCTTCATCAAAGCCATAAGAAGGAGCCAGTTCCGCCCGTGCGGGAGTGGTGGAGTAGTTGTACATTTCCGAAATAGTCAGAGTTTTAATTGTGTTTGAGCAGGATGCTAACTGCATTGCCATATGATCTGCGAATCCCGGCTCCTGTCCATTCATGAAGATGGAAGCTCCGGTTGATTTACCAACTGCGTCCAGCTGATCGCATAATTCCTTGGCTGCTGCTTTCTCTGGCCACATCAGATCTCCCAGAGAAGTAGTAACGACGTTGATGCCTCTGCTTAAGAAGTTCATGTACCATTCCCCGTTAATCGCAGCGGCTTCCCGCGGATCCCGGATATTGATGACCATGACTGCACAATCCGGTTTCAATGCGAAGATTTCTTCCTTGTCGGATGTGATCAGAACACCATTCGGCTCATCACTGTCGAGCAGCCCGGAGTCTGTTCCGATCTTTGCGGCATCAAATTCAGGATGGCCCCATACACCGACCAGCTCCATATTCGATCTGCCTTTCAATGACCGAATCGCGATGGATGCGACATTGCCGGTACCGATGACTACAACGCGTAATTTTTCACTCATTTGACTTATCCTCCGTCAGTTTCTGAACTCACTATAAAAATCAGATTGGGGATGATATTATGAAATTCCAATGTATATTACAAAAAACCAAGGTAAATGATATGAAAACTGAGAATCTGATCCCATTTCTTGATGCCTTTGCGGCCTCGATCGAACAACCGCTTGCGGCAGTTCGAGACAATCAGCTGATTTATATGAGTGAAGCAGGGGCGCCATATGCCTATTGTCTTTCTGTGCTGTATGAGTCAGTGGGTTCTATATGGGATGGGCGTTGTGATCTGTTTCAGATTGTTTCGCTGGAACAGGAGGAAGGGATGACGATTCTGCTAGGGCCACTCACGATTCAGCGATCAGACAGAGAAGCTTATATTGAAGTCCTTCGTGCCAAAGAACCTGCAATTTCTCTGGATCAGATCACACTGCTTGCGGAATGGTTGAGCCGGAAGTCTCTGGTTTCATTAACCCATCTGGAAAAAATGAAGGAAGCGCTACTGTTAGCGGTAGATGGAAGACAGCCTGACGGGCAACAGGTTTCTCAGAACAGCCAGCCGGTTCATATGCCGGAAAAAGAGGAGGTGGAGTGGGCTTCCTATAACAGTGACTATGTACAGCAGCTGGAACAATATGTACGGATGGGAGCTATGGATGAGATGGAAGCTCTGATGCGTCATGAGATCCATGCGCCATATGGGAGCTATGCGGATGATCAGCTTCGTCATTTCAAGAATTCCATGATGGTCCATATCTATATCATGAGTAGGGCAGCCATGGAAGGCGGACTGGAAGATGATTTATGCATGAAGCTGGCAGAACGCTACTCGCGCCAGTGTGAACAGGCAGCGAGTGTTTCACAGCTCCGTGAGATTTCCATCGCGCTGCGTCTTGATTTCTGTCGGCGGGTGAATCATCTGAAGCAGGTGAGAACAGACAGTCAGACGGTAAATCGGGCAATTGCCTTCATTCATACACATCGAATGGAAAAACTGAATGCGTCAATGATTGCGGCGGCATGCGGTGTCTCCGCCTCCTATCTTTGTATGGAGTTTAAAGCCAGAACCGGAAAAAGCATAGTTGCATTCATCAACGAAGAAAAGATAGCCATGGCCAAAGAACTGCTTTCCTCCAGTGATCGCACCCTGATTGATATCGCTTCCTATCTCTCCTTTTCTTCGCAGAATTATTTTCAGACGGTATTCCGCAAGTATGCTGGAATGAGCCCTGGACAATATCGAAGCCAGTTCAGAACTCGTTGAAAAGGGCTCATTTCCTGTATCTGCGTACCACCTTATGAAGGCAATAATTGCACAGAATTCGGTGTTTTTTTCTGTTTTTCGTATGTACAAAAATATGCACTGGCCCAAAAATTCATTATGCCTACAGAATTAGAATGACAAACAGACTGTATTTACGAACCCTATACTCTTATTCTAAAGGTGTACCAAAAAATGCACGGCATACACGAAAAGAATGAACGTGAGGAAAGGGGTGGTTCTTATGATACGGGCAGCGTAGACATGTCTGAAACTTATGCCGCAAAGAATATCATCCAGCTGAGATAGACAATGGCGAAGGAAAGGATTCCCGGGATGATGGAATGCGTCTGATTGTACAGATAAGATAACAGGATGAACAGAATGACGTTATATAGATATGTAGGAATCAATGACGTCCATCTGTATGGGCCAAAGGCCGCAGAGTAAATTAGACCAAACACAAATCCGGTAAACAGAATCATTGCGACTTCTCTTGCATGAACCTTCATATGGTCGGTCAGGCACTTGAACTCCATATTCAGGATGAAGCCAAGAGACAAACTGAAGGCGAATAATACACCCGGAATGGCAATCGGATCACTCGTGAATACTGTAGGATCCGGAAGCACAATCGTCCGGGGAAAGTATTTATTGCTGAGCCAGGTCCAGAAAAACAGAACGACGCTTCCGACAACGGTATAAAGCACCGTGTCAGCGAAATTCTGCTTGGTGCGGTTCCAGTGCAGCGCAAACAGTTCCCAGTCATACAGCAGTAACAGCCAGGCGGAAACATTCAGCGCAAACATCAGCGCGAGTGTATCTGAGCCGATCGCTTCCCAGAGCGAAAACCGCAGGATGGGAATCAGCAGGAATATTCCAAACGACACAGCAATCCGACGGACGGACATGGTCGTGCTTTTTTCAAAATTCATAAAAATAGTTTCTTTCTTTTCGGGGAAGTTCCGATTTTTCTTCTATATGGTAAGTGAAGGACTTGAATATAGCAAGTTTTTGGAACGTATGCCGCGGGTGCATCATTTCAATCAGCAAAGAGGGCGATTATGAAAGAAACAATCAGTATCACAAAACCGAACCTGACGATAAAAGAGAAGGAGAATATCCTTTATACGATCGGTCAGAAGTACCGCGAGACTAGACTTCGTCTGAATCTTGCGGAGTCAGAACAACCCTATTCCTTAAGCGGAATAGGATTCCGGTATGACCGGCAGTATCTTCACCGGATCGATGAGAGTCTGCGTGTGTGTACGATACGCACGCAGCTCATCATCCGCAATGAATTTCTGGAGATCAGTGAAGATCACTGGTATGAGACGTACTTCACTTCCTACGCCTGGGTAAGGGAGCGCAGGAAGGCGGTTCTCGAGTTTTTCGCAGTTCTGGATTTAGGCACAAATTGATGGTAAACTTTCGTTAAGGAGTTATCTCTATGGAACGTTTACCGTTCTTGAAACAATTAGCGATGAATTATGGTCATGTATCCGGCAGTTTTGACTGGGACACGACATTTCACGATCTGGGAATGGATTCCTATGATGTAGTGGATTTCATGTTAAGTGTGGAAGAAACGCTGGGATTTGCGGTGGAAGATGATGCACTGCTTTCCCTGGAAACCATGCGGGACGTAGAGAGCCTGATTGAACAGTGCATGGAGGAGGATAATAGCGAACATGCTTAAAGGAATTGCTGCTTCACAAGGAATCGCAATCGCGAAGGTTTACAAGCTGGAACAGCCGGTGCTCGACATTCAGATGAAGGAATCCAATCCGGAAGAAGAACTTGCCAAGCTGGATGCTGCATTCGCAAAAACGGTTGAAGATGTAGAAAAGATCAAAGAGGTTGCTTCAAAGAGCCTCGCACCGGAAGAACTCGCTGTATTTGATGCGCATCTGATGATGGCGAATGACCCGGAACTCCGCAGTCAGATTGAAGACATGATCAAAAATGACAAGGTCAATGCGGAGTATGCGACCGAACAGGTTGCCAATATGATGGTCATGATCTTTGAATCCATGGAAGACGCTTATATGAGAGAGCGTGCTGCCGACATCAAGGACGTTACCTTCCGTCTTAAGTGCAATCTCTGCGGTAAGGTGATTCCGAACCTTGCGACACTGGATACTCCGGTTGTCATCGTAGCGAAGGATCTCACACCGTCTGATACCGGTTCTCTGAACAAGGAATTTGCCAAGGGTTTCGCAACTGAAATCGGCGGCCGTACCAGTCACAGTGCCATCATGGCTCGTTCCCTTGAAATTCCGGCAGTCGTTGGTGTTAAGGGAATTCTCGATGAAGCACAGGCAGGGGATGAAGTCATCCTCGATGCGCTGAATGGTGAAGTCATTCTCAATCCGAGTGAAGAGCAGAAGGCAGAATATGCAGCCAAGGGTGAAGCTTATCTTAAGGAGAAGGAAGCACTCAAGGCACTCAAGAATGAAGCATCGGTATCCGTTGACGGACATAAGGTTCTCTTAGTCGGTAATATCGGCGGACCGAAGGATGTCGAAGGCGTCAATGATAACGGTGGTGAGGGTGTCGGTCTCTTCCGTACGGAGTTCCTCTATATGAAGAGTGAAGATGACTTCCCGGATGAAGATACACAGTTTGCGGCATACAAGCAGGTGCTGGAAGGCATGAATGGCAAGCCGGTTGTTATCCGTACACTGGATATCGGTGGTGACAAGAAGCTGAACTACTATCAGTTCGCAGAAGAAATGAACCCGTTCCTCGGTGTTCGTGCAGTTCGTTTCTGCCTGATCCGCAAGGATGTATTCCGTACACAGCTACGTGCACTGTTAAGAGCGAGTGTCTATGGTAAGCTCTGCATTATGTTCCCGATGATCGCTACAGTTCAGGAATTCAAGGATGCCAAGCAGTGCTATGAAGACGCCCGTGCGGAACTGATCGCCGAGGGTGTTGCGGTTTCTGACGATGTCGAAGTCGGCTGCATGATCGAAATTCCGGCAGCGGCAGTTCTCGCTGACCAGCTGTCCAAGTATGCGGACTTCTTCTCCATTGGCACCAACGACTTGATTCAGTACTCCATGGCTGCGGACCGTATGAGTGAGCCTGTATCCTATCTGTATCAGCCGCTGAACCCGTCCATTCTGCGTCTTGTTAAGATGACAATCGATGGCGCGCATAAGAATGGCAAGTGGTGCGGTATGTGCGGTGAGATGGCTGGTGATGAACTGGCTGCTCCGCTGCTGCTGGGACTTGGATTGGATGAGTTCTCCATGAGCGCAAGCTCCATCCTCCGTGCTCGTCAGCTGATCAATTCGCTCAGTTATGCAGAGATGCAGGAACTTGCGGATAAGGCGGTTAACTGTGATACTGCGGAAGAAGTCAATGAACTGGTAAAATCCGCTGTCTCGAAGTAATCGGCGATACGGTATAATCATGAGGTGTAGAAATACACCTCATTTTTTATGGATAAGAATACCCGCATTCTCTTTATTTCAAGCACCGGCGGTCATCTGACCGAACTGCTTCAGCTGTCAGTGATGTTTGATCACTGTGATTTTCATATTATTACTGAAGATAATCCTTCCAATCTTTCCCTGCGGGATACCTATGGAAGTGACCGGGTTGCCTTTGTGCCATATGGCAGTAAGAGTCAGCCCTTTACCTATCTGTTTCACTTCTCTGCCAATATTCTCAAAAGCATCCATTACTTTCGGAAGTGGAAGCCGGATGTGATTATCACCACGGGAACCCATACTGCGGTTCCCATGTGTAAACTGGCACATCGATTTGGAAAGAAGGTTATCTGGATTGAGACCATCGCCAATGCGACGACGCCAACCATGGCAGGGAAGATGATCTATCCGATTGCGGATCTCTTTATCGTGCAGTGGGAGAGCATGCTGGAAGTGTATCCCAATGCGGTATACGGAGGGTTTATTTTCTGATGATACTGGTAATTCTTGGGACAAATGATAAGCCCTTTGTACGGCTGATTCAGGCGGTGGAACAGGCGGTAAAGAGTGGCGCGATACAGGAAGAAGTCATCGTACAGTCCGGCTTTACCCGTTATGAAAGCGATGTGCTGAACATCATTCCTTATATTGACCGGGAAGAATTTGCGGCGAAGCTTGCCCAGGCGGATCTTGTCATCACCCATGGCGGGGCAGGAACGATATTAACCGCACTGCGGCAGGGAAAAGTGGTTCTTGCGGGCGCAAGAAAGCAGGCCTATGGCGAACATGTCAACGATCACCAGACGCAGCTTCTCGAAGCCTTTGAGTCCAGTGGCTACCTGATCTACATGAAAGATCTGAATGATATTACGCCTTATCTGGAACAGGCAAAGAGTTTTATCCCAAAAGCATATGAAAGCAGCCGGGATGGAATGGTCCGCCTGATTGAAGACTGGATTGATACGCACCTGTGACCAGTGAAAAAGACTGCCGGAGCAGTCTTCGTCTTCAGTTGACCATTTTGGATTCGATTGTTGAGAAAGCTCAGTTTGAGTTCTTGACGAAATTTTGAGATACGTAATTTACAAACAGTTTTTCAGGAGTGCTAAGCTTCGTCTCTTTTCTATATCCCATACCAAACTCATATTCAATTACGGGGGAAACAGGTAATAGTTTGATGCTGTGATCTACATAGGTTTTGGCAATTTCAATCGGCATAATAGCGATGCCAACACCTGCTTTAACAAAGGATATACTGCTGATGGAGGAACCTTTATACACAATGGAAGGGGAAACCCCTGACTGATCAAACATCTTCATTATTAATGTATAGAACGGTTCAAGTTCTGATGGAACAAGAAGCTTTCTGACCTTTAGATCTTCTATAGTTAATACTTCTTTGTCTGATAATGGATCATTATCAAGAACCAAAGCAACGATACGTCCACTCCCAATTGGTAGAAAACAGGCATCTTTATTCAGGCTGAGATTACATGTACAGTAAAGATTGACCTCTCCGGAAGTAAACATAGCTTCAAGATCTGGAATAAGGCCATCTCTAAGATCTAATTTGATATCTGGATAAGTCGTTTCGAATCCGGTGAATATCTTGTCGATGTGATAACATTCCGGATGCATGATGGATCCAAGCACCACTTTATTTACCTGTTCACTTTTGTGCTGGAAAAGAAATGAATCAACTTCCTCATAGGATGAAACGATAGCCTTGGCATAGGGCAAGAACTCGTATGCGAATGGTGTCATTCTAATCTTTTTTTTATCTCTCGAAAACAATTGCGTTCCCAGTTCTTTTTCAAGAGACATAATGCGCTTTGATAACGCAGACTGTGTCATGAAAAGCCGTTCAGCCGCTGCACTGAAATTCAATGTTTCGGAAAGTACGATAAAGTTTTCGAGTTTTTCTCTATCCATGTTTATTCTCAGGGATGCTGTGATGCAGTAAGCAACCTATTCTTATTTCTTCATAATAGTAGCATGGCAAAACTATTCCATCACGGAATAGATTGAGATTTTATTGGAATTGATGACGTATTTTTGTCAATCCTATAATCAGCTTAGATGAAGACGCTTACAGAACGTGACAAGCAGGTTGATGAACTTGCAAAAGAGATCGTGCAGTTAGCCAGGAATATCATTCTTATGAATATGCGATATATGGCGCGTGCCATTGGCAATATCAAAATGGTTTCCGACATGAGTTATGGGTTTGCGTCCAATGCTTCATATATTGTTTACAGTCCATACTCTATCCTCATAGCTTACAGAGAAGATGAAAATCTTATTACTCGCAATTTGATGCATGCGTATCTTCATGAATTATTCAGGCACAGCTTCGTATCTGACAATATTCATCAGGCGTTGTGGAATCTGGCAAGTGATATCGCCGTAGAGAATGTCATTAACAGTTTGAACAAGGATGTTTTACATGCGGAGAGGGAACGAAAGCAGAAAGATATCCTGGAAAGATTATCGTCAGTTCTACCTTCGCTAAGTGCGGAACGAATATACAGCTATCTGGTCGAGGGAAATATTCCGGCGTATGAGTACGATGCGTGGCACGAAGTATTCAAAGGTGATGATCATGAGCTATGGTATGACACAAAGAATGCAGACTACCGTGTTTCGACAGATATTGATCTGGAACGGCTATGGCAGGACATCTCAAAAAAGATGCTGAATGAACTTGAAACCGTTGGTGGAAAAAAGACAGCTCTTGTTCAAAGCATGAGAGAGATCAATAGAACCCGCTATAACTATACCGAGTTCCTGAAACGGTTTGGTGTGCACAACGAAACTATGCGGATTTCCGAGGAGGAATTTGATACAAGCTACTATACCTACGGCCTGGAACTCCTTGGCAATATACCTTTAATTGAACCTTTGGAGTACAGCGATTATCAAAAAATCCGTGACTTTGTGATAGCGATCGATACTTCTGGAAGTGTTCAAGGAGAAATCGTTCAGAAATTCATCCAGCATACTCATGATGTACTTGCGTCACAGAATCGTTTTGACCAGGATATGAATCTTTATATCCTTCAATGTGATGATGAGATACGTGATATCGCTGTAATAAATACTAAAGAGGAATTTGAACATTACTTCAAGGAACGAGAAATCAAAGGTCTTGGACGTACTGATTTCAGACCAGTATTTACTTACATCAATCAATTAATGAAGGAACGCAGGATCAGGGATATGCGTGGCCTATTGTACTTCACTGATGGTAAGGGGAAGTTTCCGGAACAGGCACCCTCCTATGATACGGCATTTATCATTCATAACGATTCGATGAGTGAGATTTATGTGCCAGAGTGGGCAATGAAGATTGAGCTGATGGGCGAAGAAATCATGAATCTATAGCATATGAAAGAGTTTGTAGTTGATGAGAGCAGGATCGTAGCAGGTCATGTAATAGATGGGATTTTTGCGGAGGATGAAACACTTGAAAACGTGATTATTCCTGAGGGCGCAATATCCATAGGCCCAGTTGCTTTCTATGGTTGCAGGAATCTTAAGAAGATTCAGCTTCCACAAAGTTTAAGGGTGATTGGGGAACGGGCGTTCAGTGAAACCGGGTTAGAAGAAATTCTTGTGCCTGAGCGTGTTGAACGGATATGTGAGAGCGCACTTTATGGATCGGAACACCTTCGAAGTGTACAGATACTTGGGAAAGATACGATCATTGAAAAAGATGTATTCGGGTGTTGCGACAATGTTGTGGAATGTTTTATCGGGTGTGGATTTCCGGAACTTATAGGGAACTACGAAGAAGTGCAGTATACATTGTTCTATTTATCTTCATATAAACGTCATGATGATAAAACCGGTAGACGTGCCAGGAAATTCATAAGTGAGAATCAGGATCTGATCATGGAATGGATTATCAAGGCAAATAATGTGCCTGCGCTGAAAGGGATATTCGATATGAATCTCTTACAAGGTGATAACGATGCTTATATCACTAAGGCGAATGAAAGCGGAAGAGTAGAAATCACATCCATTCTGATGAATATGCACATGAACGAAAGGGACGGAGGAATTGAGTTATGAATATAGCTGATGCAAAAAAACAGGTGGAAAACACCATCATTGCTTATTCCGCAAAGGATGAAAACGGCAGCTATCTTTTGGAACCTGATGAACAACGCCCATTGTTTCTCATGGGCCCTCCCGGTATTGGTAAGACTGCAATTGTCAGGCAGATAGCGGAAGAAAGAGGCCTGGGCTTCGTCAGTTATTCGATCACACATCATACTCGTCAATCCGCACTTGGTTTGCCGAAGATCGTACATAAGAAGTTTGAAGAAACTGAATACGATGTTTCTGAGTATACGATGAGTGAGATTATCTCTTCCATATATGATGTGATTGCTGAAACTGGATTAAAAGAGGGCATACTCTTTCTGGATGAAGTCAATTGTGTTTCTGAGACACTGACACCAAGTATGCTGCAGTTTCTGCAGTTTAAAATGTTTGGTCGGCATAAAGTGCCTGAGGGCTGGATCATTATCACTGCTGGAAATCCGGTGGAATATAACCGGAATGCGAAAGAATTCGACATTGTGACATGGGATAGACTTAAGAGAATTGATATTGAACCTGACTTTGATGCATGGAAGGAATATGCCTATACCACTGAACTTCATGCCAGTGTGATTACTTACCTTGAAGCTCGTAAAGGGAATTTTTACAAAGCAGAATCTACTGTCGATGGAAAGCGATTTGTGACCCCAAGAAGCTGGGCTGATCTAAGCCGTATTATCAGGGTTTATGAGTATCTTGGCATAGAAGTAGATTTAAAACTCGTTGAACAATACCTGCAGGATAAGGATATCGCTGAGGATTTTATCTCCTATTATGATCTCTATTCAAAATATAAAGCGGATTACAGGATACAGGAAATTCTGAACGGAACGGAGGGCAGTGATATCGATCACAGGGCTGCTTCAGCACCGTTTGAT
The DNA here is from genome assembly GCA_017469355.1 of Solobacterium sp. GTDB lineage: Bacteria > Bacillota_I > Bacilli_A > Erysipelotrichales > Erysipelotrichaceae > Bulleidia. The sequence goes on from JAFUGM010000046.1 coordinate 11,660, forward strand.
GAGCGGTTGTCACTTCTTGGCCTGCTATTGGATAACACAATGGCTGATATTGCGGCTGTTATTCAGAAAGAAGATGAGCTCAAAGAACTTGTAAAGCTTTTACGTGAAGTGAAACAGGGGACACCAATACAAGAAGTTACAGAACATGAAGAAGCTCTTCTCAAACGATATCTCAGAATGGGAGTTCTTTCACATGAGGCTCGCCTTAAATATGAAAGAGTTATTTCCTTTTTAAATAAACATAGTGAAACAAATCGTTTTGAGGAGATCAAAACAGATTATGATGCTCTTCTTTCTGAAACTAGGGAGTCTGCGGCTTCAGCTAAGGCGAAACTTGATCATCTATTCGACTTCCTGGAAACGGTATGGGGTGACAGCCAGGAGATGGTAATTCTAGTGACAGAACTTACTGTCAGTGCATATGCATCACGCTTCATTGCCAGATATGGCAGTGAAAAGTATCAGAAATATAGCGAATCACTAAAACTGTACGAACGAAAGCTAGAAATAAATAGAAAAGGAGATCTATTATGGCAAAATTCGACATTGTAATTGTTGGTGCCGGCAACGCCGGTATCAGCGCAGCTGTCACGTGTGCGGCTCAAGGCAAAAAGACATTGCTGATTGACCAGCACAATCTCCCCGGCGGTTGCGCATCCAGTTTCATCAGGGGGAGATTTGAGTTCGATCCAAGCGTTCACGAAATCGCAGACTACGGGCCAGAAAACAACAAAGGTAGTGTCCGGCTCATGATGGAGCGCAACGGTATCAACGTAGATTGGATTACCGTGCCCGAGTGTTATAGATGTATATCCACATATTCTGATGGCACTCCTATGGATGTTACTATGCCTTGCGGCAGAGAGGCGTTCATTGATGCTATGGAAAAGTATGTGCCTGGTTCAAGGAAGTCCGTGACTGATTTCTTTGATCTGATGCTGGAAGTCAATGCGGCACAGGAATACATGATGGATGGAACACCTAATGATTCGAAATATATGCAAAAGCATTTTCCGAATGTTCTCAGAACCTGCGGCTACAACACACTAAAAGTATTAAAGGCAATGAAGATGCCTGAAAAAGCAATTGAAATCATGAGCGTCTATTGGCCGTATCTTGGTATGCCACTGGATCAGATCAACTTCTTCCATTACATCAATATGATGAACGTATATGTTGAAAGACAAGCCGTCATTCCACATCATACTTCGCATCAGATCTCAATGGCTTTCATGAACCGGTTCTATGAACTTGGTGGTGAAGCTTGGTTCAACTGCAGAGCTGAAGAATTTCTGTTCGATGGCGATAAGGTTTGCGGTGTGAGGACCAGTCTTGGAATCGTGGAGTGCGATCAGGTACTTGCAAATATTAATCCCGATATCATCTATGCCAAGATGATGCCAAAAGAACTTGTTCCGGAACGGGAAAAGAAGCTCTTTGCTGCTCGTAATCAGAATTACAGCACAAAATTCGCCATGGTTTATATGGCACTCAATAAGCCGATTGAAGAGATTGGCATCAAGGATTACTGTATCTTCTTCCAGGGTTCTGCAGATTCACGCAGAGAGTATGAAAACATGAAGAAGCTCGATAATGATTACAACATCCTGATCAGCTACAATACTCTGATTCCTGATTTCTCTCCAGAGGGTACTAGTGTAATCAGTTTTACAAAGCTTTTCAGCAAGTCTGATGAATGGTCAAAAATCAAGCCAGAAGATTACTACAAGGTCAAGGACAGAATGATTGCCAAGTGCATTGACGACGTGAAGAGAAGACTTGGTATTGATTTAACTCCTTACATTGAAGAAGTTGAAGTAGCTACCCCGATGACATTTGCAAGATACCTTGGTACACCAGAGGGAACTCCTTATGGATATGAATTGCCTGAGTGGGACAGCATGCTTGCCAGAATGATGGATATTAACAAGAATTTCCCGATCAAGGGATTACGTCATATTGGCGCTGCGTCCTTCCGTGGTGATGGATATTCATCAACCTGGCTGAATGGAGATGTCTGTGCGCAGCTTGCCTGCAAGGATCTTGAGGAAGGAGGAACAAACTAATGGCTCTCAACATCAAAGTAGGTCCGATCGGACTCTTGGATATGCTTAAATTCGCTAATCTTGATAAGGACAGAGACAAGGTGATTAATGCCGCTCCAGCGAAAGAGATTACAGCGAACTTCCCGATTAACAACTTTGCTAAATCACAACATCCTGATTATCAGAAATTTGTGATTGATGAGATCATTGACCATACATCTGCCGGGGCTAAGACATTTGTTCTGAAACGGGCAGATGGCAAAACTGCTTCCTATTTCAGAGCTGGTCAGTACATTTCTTTGAAGTTGCCGATTGGTGACAGTGTTGTTAGTCGCCCGTATTCCATTTCTTCTTCACCAAAGTGGGCGTTTGAAGGAAAGGTTGCGGTAACAGTAAAAACAAATCCAGGTGGCTTTGCGGCAGATTGGATGCTTACGAACTTCAAAGTTGGTGATGAAGTGATCGGTTCTGAAGGTCTCGGCAATTTCTGCTATGAATCGTATCGCGATGCTAATCATGTTATTGCATTAGCGGGTGGATCAGGAATTACACCGTTCCTGTCTATGGCATATGCAATTCGCGATGGTATTGAAGATTTCAAACTTACGATTCTTTTTGGAAGCAGAAATGAAGAAGCGATCTTATTCAAGAAAGAGTTTGATGAAATCTGCGCAGTTACCGATAAGGTGAAAGTTGTACATGTTCTTTCGAATGAAGAGAAGGAAGGCTATGAGCATGGCTTCATTACAGCTGAATTGATTCAGAAGTATGCGGGTAATGAGCCGTACAGTATATTTATATGTGGCCCTGAAGCAATGTACAGATTTGTACAGAAAGAAGTTGTAAAGCTTCAGCTTGATAAGAAGTACGTTCGCCAGGAATTCCTCGGCGCCACAAAAACAGTCTGGGAACAGCCTGGATACCCGAAAGAGGCGAAAGACAAAGTGTTCAAACTGACAGTGAAACAGGGAGACAAGGAAATCGTTTGTGACTGTAATGCGAATGAACCTATTCTTGTTGCGGTAGAACGAGCAGGAATTAAAGCGCCGTCGAGATGCAGAGCAGGTGAATGTGGCTGGTGCAGATCCAGAGTCATATCTGGAGAAGTGTTTGTTCCTGAGGAAACGGATGGCAGAAGATGGGCAGACAAACAAAGCAGTGAGATTCATCCATGCGCAAGTTTTGCCTTATCCGATTTGACCATTGTGGTTCCTGGTGAATATTTCTGAGATTATTGTGAATAACTGAATATCTATCCTCCAGAAAACGTCCGGTAGCTGGATACCAATTCAGCATAGCGGACGTTTTCGCATATCGGGATTACTGGCCCATCAGACTTGATGGCACATGTTTTTTTGCAAAAGAGCTTATATCACACTGGGATAGGTGCTTTTTATATAGAATTCCTTCATATCATCTAAGCGCAGACAGCCCAGGGTCTGCCCGAAGACACAGCCGCAGTCAATATGAAGCAGGTTCTTCCCATGAACAATCTGCCCGGCATATTGCCGACCATAGAGGAAGGTTGGCATATGACCGACGATCATCGTCACATCCTCAAAGGGGTTATCATCGATACCGATATGACTCCAGATCAGTTCGTTCTCCGGTATATCGGAAATCCGTATGCCAGCTTTGCAGTAACTGCCAAGCCCTGCATGAACGATCAGGAATTTCTGACCGCGCAGGGTCAGCTCCTGGTAGAGTTTCTTATTCTCCAGGTAATTCTGGATGTCATAACAGACAGGATAATCCAGATCCATGAACTGGTCTGCGGTAATAAGACCGCCATTATTGTGCATCCAGTTCTGAAAATCCATATTCATGAAAAACAGATGTCCCGGGTCTTTCTTTCCCTGAATCAGATCAGCGGTATACTGTGCCAGCCACATATCATGGTTGCCAAAGATCAGATGCATGTTGTCATGTGCCATGATCAGACGCAGAAGATCCATCGGATATTTTCCCCGGTCACATACATCTCCATCGATATACAGCTCATCGTATTCACTGAATTCAATTTTCTCCAGCATCTGCTCGAATTCTTCCAGACATCCGTGCAGATCGGAAATCACATAAGTCGACATAAGCAGTACGATTTTACCACAGCAATTCATGCTCAGGCGGGCCAGCTAAAGAATTTCTTCACAGTGGCGGGGCGGTTTGCTATAATTCAGAGGACATTAAAGTGAAAGAGGGTTGATTAACTATGGGAAGAGCACATGTAGTGCGTGCTGCGGCTATGGCAAAGACTGCCGCAATGAAATCAAAACTGTATTCGCGTTTTGGCAAGGAACTGTATATCGCTGCCAAATCCGGTGTCCCTGATCCCGAAATGAACCTTGCGCTTGCCCGTAAGATTAAGGAAGCCAAGTCCAATCAGGTACCTGCGGATGTAATCAAACGCGCGATTGACAAGGCGAAAGGCGGCGGCGGAGAAGATTATACCGAGTGCCGGTACGAGGGGTTTGGCCCTGGAAACAGCACCGTAATCGTGGACTGCCTGACAGACAATACCAACCGTGCATATACTGAGGTGAAGACGGTATTCAACAAATGCAAAGGCGCAAAGCTTGCCGGCGCAGGTGCGGTTTCCTTCAATTACGAACAGTGTGGTCTCTTCTATTTCCCGTATGAGGATGAAGAGGGAATGCTGGACGCGATGATGGAAGCGGATGTGGATGTCAGTGATCTCTCGGTGGAAGATGGTGTCATGATGGTCAAGACCGCATTCTCCGATTTCTCCAAGGCGCAGGATGCGATTGAAACATTGATTCCGGGTGTGGAATTTGAAACCTGTGAAGTGACGATGCTGCCGAATGAGTATGTGACTCTTACTGATCCAGAGGAGATCGAAGCTTACAACAAGCTCATCAACATGCTGAATGACGCAGATGATGTAAATAAGGTTTACACCAACGTACAGATTGAGGAGTAATTGGTTCTCCACAAAACGAATAAAGCAGAGAATGGAAGTTACAGAATTCTCTGCTTTTTTAACACATGAAAGATTAAGAACTCTCAGCCTGGATTTAGCTTATGATGGAACTCATCAAAACGTGGAGGAAAGCGTTATGCGTCGGGTGATTACCTATGGAACCTATGATTTACTGCATTGGGGTCATATTCGTCTTTTAAAGCGGGCAAAGGAACTTGGGGATTATCTGATTGTCGGTCTTTCCACCGATGCCTTCAATGAAGGAAAGGGGAAGTCTGCTTATCATCCCTATGAAGAACGGAAAGCCATGTTGGAATCAATCCGTTATGTAGACCTGGTTATTCCCGAAGAAAGCTGGGAACAGAAACGAAAAGATATTGTGACCTACCAGGCAGATGTCTTTGTGATGGGGGATGACTGGAAGGGATCATTCGATGATCTCTCTGATCTATGCGAAGTGATTTACCTGCCTCGTACCGATGGGATTTCCACAACCAAGATCAAAGATGATCTGGAACGGATCGGAAAACATTACTGATTGATATAGACTGCGCCGCCGATTTCCCTTTGAAGGATGTCCCGGCGCAATTCATTTGGGAATATGGAGGTATATAACTGCAGAGCACGGAATTCAATCTCACGGAAGTGCCATGGGACTCTTGCGAACCGACTGGCAATTAAGGTGTCCTTACTGCGCATTTCATGAAGCCAATCCTTGCCCTTATTGTTAAAGGCAAGTACCTGAATGAACTCCGGCTCCCCGAGCCGTTTTACTTCTTCCTTGCGTAACTGCATCATTGCCTGAAGACAGGTTCTGCGAATCCGTGAGGCGGTATAGCGATAGTTAACCGTTCTGCGCAGGAACTCTTCATAGGTATCCGAGGCGGCTGCCTGTTCCCGGAGATGATTTTCAATACCTTCAGAAAACATCTGATAACTGGAAAGTGTACCGGGATCACTTAATAAAAGATATGTACGCAGATAGGGGTAATAATCCTCCATCCATGGGATAAAGGCATCGTCGAAATCCATTGATGTATAGGAAGAAACATCCTGATGCTGCTTGAGGGCAGTGCGTATCGCTAATGCGCTGCTGACTTCCTGCAGGGAATCATCACTGTAGTCACTGGTGCGCTGAATCAGCACCGGACGAATATCCGACCCGGCAATCTCCTTGAGGTAACTTACCGCAAGGATATCGTTGGGACGCATATCGGTCGTCAGGAGGCTGTAGGCCTTCGGGAAACTCATACCGGTGTCCATCGATACATGAAGGTGGTCCGGGTTGACCGGGGTATCAGCGATATCGAGCAGATTCTCGAGATTTCCGCATTCACTGCCGAATGCGATCGAATCGGCACCAGCCAGTTTCATAATAGAAACTGCCCCATGGGCGAATACAGATGCCGATTGGGTAGCGTAGACATAGGGGAGAAGCACTACAATATCGACACCATGTTGAACGGCTGTGACAGCCCGCGTGATTTTATCGGCGACTGCCGGCTCCCCACGCTGCACGAAATCCCCGGACATGACCGCCATGATTACATCACAGCCAGAGCGTTCTCTTGCCTGTTCAATATGATAGGCATGGCCAGTGTGAAACGGATTGTATTCCGCCGCAATACCGCACAGTTTCAACATATTGTTCCTCCATTCCGCATTGCTATACAGTATATAATATTTACATAACAAGGAGACATAACATAATGAGTGAGATTGCTTACAGCGTGTTTCGCCCTGCGAAGGAAGTAAAAGGGGCGGTTGCGATTGTTCATGGAATGGCAGAACACCGGAAACGGTACGTGGGTTTTGCGGAATATCTGGCAGGACGCGGCTATGGCGTTGTGACCTATGATCTTCCAGGACATGGCGAAAGTACAGATGACACAAAAGGATATTTTGGCAAGGATGGGGTGAATACACTGATCGATAGTGTCAGTGGTGCGATTGAGCGGTCAAAGCAGGAATTCCCTGGCACAACAACCATTCTGATGGGACATTCCATGGGAACCATGGTTTCCCGCTGCTGGATTCAGAACCATGACGGAGAAATTGATGCGTTGATTCTTTCCGGGGCACCAAACTGGCAATCGGCTGGAAAAATGGGAATTTCTTTAGGAAAGGTATTGCGTATCTTTAAGGGAGAAAAGGGGCTTTCTCCGCTTATGGATTCCATGGTTACCGGTAATTTCAATAAGACCATCAAGGACCCGGAAACACCGGTGGACTGGCTGTCTTATAATAAGGAGAACGTGAAGAAGTATATCGAAGATCCGGATTGCGGATTCGGGTTTACGATTCAGGGTTACATTGATGAATTGACGCTGATGGGACAGATGCATGATGTCGCAAGGTTCCGCGTTTCGAAACCTGCCTTACCGATACGGTTTATCGCTGGCGAAGAGGATCCCTGCATTGGCGGTGTCAATGGCCTGGAAGATTCTATTGGGACACTGAAGAAGGCTGGGTATACCGAAATCACGTCCCGCCTGTATCCGCATATGCGCCATGAGACATTGAATGAGACCGATCATCAGACGGTATTCAGCGATATCGCCGACTGGCTGGATGAGGTGACAGCTCAATAAAACTGTTGATTTTGCATTTGCTTTTGTTATAATGAAGTGCGCTGACGAATAAGGAGACCTGTTGTGATTTGGACAAGATCCGAGTTGATCAAAACTCCACATGTGCATATTGATGAGGATGTGACGATCGATCCCGAGGTATTTGCGGGCAACACACGGATCAATTCCGTAAAGGATGTCCATATCGAGGGAAGCGGTTATCTGGAAGGCACAGACCGGTTCTATGCGGATATTAAGATCCGCGGAATCATGTTATGCCCCGACGCAATCACCAACAGGGAAATCGAAGTTCCTCTGGAAACGGATACCCAGGAGTATTATTCCTTTGAGGAAAGCGACAGCAACGATGACTCCATCCGTGTCGTTACGGAGGATGTGATCGATCTGCTTCCGGCAGTGATCGATGCGATCTGGCTGGAAGTTCCGCTTCAGGCAACCGAAGCGGAGGCGGAGGACTACCCCAGCGGAGAAGGCTGGCGGGTCATCAGCGAAGAGGAATATGAGAAGAGCCGGAAGGACACGATTGATCCGCGCCTGGCGAAGCTCAGAGAATTTAAAGAGGATTAGGAGGTGTCAGGCAATGGCAGTACAGCAGAGAAGAAATTCCAAGACCAGACGTGATAAGAGACGCACTCATTACAAGCTCGCGGCTCCGACACTCGTACGGTGCCCGGAATGCGGTGCCTTCAAGCAGCCGCATCATGCATGCCCGCAGTGCGGTTCCACCGGCAGTGCGAAAGCAAAAGCCTAAACCCGTATCTTCGGTTGATTCAGGACTTCTGAAAATGGAGTCCTTTTTTTACGCTTTGAAATGATTGGTACACCATGTAAACCCGCATGAAATGTGGACTTGAAGGAATTCTGGTTTTTGAAAAATTCCTTCATTTTTTTATTGCAATCGATGGTCCATGTGGTATTCTTGTGATAGAAAGTGCCACAAAGTGGGTGAAAGTGGAGGAAAACGGACATGTTCATGGGGGAATACAGGCACAGCCTGGACTCAAAAAACCGATTGATCATTCCGTCCCGCTTTCGGGAAGAACTTGGAAGCACTTTTGTGATTACGCGATATCTTGACGGCTGTCTGACGATCTACACCGAAGACCAGTGGAAGGCAATCAATGAGAAACTTCGTGCAATTCCTCTGACAAACAAGGCTGGCCGCCAGTTCTCACGTATTTTTCTTTCTATGGCAGTGGAATGTGAGCCGGACAGTCAGGGACGGGTACAGCTTCCTTCCTCACTGATCAAAGCCGCAGAGATCGTAAAGACCTGTGTCGTAATCGGAACCGGTGACCATGTGGAAATCTGGTCCGAGGAACGCTGGGATGCGTACAGTGCCGTGATGGATGACTCCTTCGAGGATGCGGCAGAAACACTGACGGAGTTCTTACGCTGATGGAACACTTCAGCGTACTGAAGGAAGAAAGTGTCAGCCTGCTTTCGGAAGTCAACGGAACCATCTATGTGGATGGAACCCTGGGCCGGGGAGGACATGCGGGAGAACTGCTGAAGCGGATTCCCGATTGTCATCTCTACGCCTTCGACAAGGATGCGACTGCACTCAGAGAATCGATGGAACATCTTGCGCCATATCGTGAGCGCATCACGCTGTTCCATGAAGACTTCCGGAAGATGAAGGAATGCCTTCAGGAGTCTGGTATCAACCGGGTCGATGGGATCCTGTTGGATCTGGGTGTATCAAGCCCTCAGTTTGATGACCCGGAGCGAGGCTTCTCCTATCGCTTTGACACCCGCCTTGATATGCGGATGGATCAAAGCCAGAGCTTAAGCGCTTATGAGGTTGTGAATGAATACAGCTTTCAGCAGCTGGAATCCATTCTTCGCCGCTATGGGGAAGAACCCCGCGCCAGGGCGATTGCCAGGGCAATTGAAAAAGCACGGCTGAATCAGCCGATTGAAACAACCGGACAGCTGAGCGATGTGATTCGCTCCGCACTCCCGGAGTCGGTGCTGCGAAAGAAAGGGCATCCCGCCAAACAGGCCTTCCAGGCGATCCGGATTGAGGTCAACCATGAACTGGACGCATTACAGGAAGGGCTGGAACAGGCATGTTCGCTTCTGAAGGTTGGCGGACGATGTGCTGTAATTACCTTCCATTCACTGGAAGATCGTATGGTGAAAAACTTCTTCAAACAGAAATCCTCTGCTCCATTTGCGGATCCGAAGCTCCCGCTGAAAGAGTCGCAGATGGAGCAGGCCTCCTTCTCGTTAGTGACGAAACATCCGATTACGGCGAATGAGGAAGAATTGGAAACCAACCGACGCTCCCACAGCGCCAAGCTGCGGGTTATAGAACGAGTGAAAGACGACGGGGATTGATTATGGCAAGAACAAACGCAAAACGGAAAAAGAAGCGGCTCAGAACCAATATCGCGGTAGGCGTGCTTTTCATCATCTCCTGTCTGGCTTTTCTGACCTCGACATTATTTCTTCGTACCTATAACAACTCCCTGAGCTCACATAAGCAGGAGCTGGAAGCGAAAATCACCGAACTGCAGATCGCAAATGATGCGGTTGCGGTAGAAGTGAATACACTGAATAACCGGGAACGGGTAAACTCGATTGCGGCAGATAAAGGATTGAGTCTTGAGCAGAATAATATTATAACCATTACGAAGACCGACGGAGATTGAGAATGAACAACCGTGGAAATCGTGCGGTAATATTGATCTTCATAACAGCATTAGCGGTCATGGGTCTGTTGGCTGCTAATGTTTTTTACGTTACGATTTTCCGTACCCATCTTCGTTCTGGAACCGATCTTTCTGCTTATGCGGATTCCGCCAATACCATCAAGGAAACGGAAAAGGCCCTGCGGGGAAATATTTACGCAAGAGATGGAACGATTATTGCGGAAGATAACCGTACCTACAATATCATCTGTGTCCTGGATGAAAACCGCCTTGCGGTAGAAGGGCAGATTGCCTATGTACAGGACAAGGAGCGCACCGCAACGGAGCTGGCCCGTATTCTCCGTACCAGCAAGGAAACCCTGTTAGGTTATCTCAATCAGGATGTCTATCAGACGGAACTTGGCCTTGCGGGGAGAAATCTTTCGGAGTCCACCCGAAACGAAATCATTGCGCTGGGACTTCCTGGAATTGAGTTCACCGACAGTATCCAGCGGGTGTACCCGCTTGGAACGTTCGCGTCAAATCTGATCGGCTTTGCGCAGTCGGATGAAACCGGATCGACAATCGGACGGATGGGAACCGAACTGTATCTGGATACCTATCTCAGGGGAGAGGATGGATATCGGATTTATCAGGCCGATAAAAACGGATATATTCTTCCCGGCATGAAGTCGGAAACCAAGAGTGCCCGCAACGGAAACAATATTTATACCACACTGGTTCCCGAGATTCAGGAAGCGCTGGAAGAAACGTTCTTAATGACCGAACAGAACTTTCATGCGGATCGAATCTGGGGCGCGGTCATGGAAATTGAAACCGGCAAACTGCTTGCCTGGGGACAGTATCCCGGCTTTGACCCGAATACGCTGGAAATCACCGATTATAACAACTATGGCGCTCAGCTTCCTTATGAACCGGGTTCAACTCTGAAATCTGTCACGTGGGCGGCGGCGATCAACGAAGGCGTTTATGATGGCGAAGAACTCGTCGACTCCAATATTTACTATTACAACTGGGATGAAGACCGCAATCCGCATCGGGCGGAGTACGGAAGCGAACATCCGATCACCAACGCATCGAATAACCGTTTTGGCATGATCGACTATGACCATGGACTGATGTATTCCTCCAACGTTGTAGCTGCGACGATTCAGACCGAATTGCTGGGATCCAATAAGAATCTGGAATACCTGAAGGCATTTGGCTTTTTCTCTTCCGTTAAAACCGACGGTATGCCGGAAGAAACCGGGTATCTGAACTTCACCTGGCCAGCCGATAAGATTGCTATTTCCTATGGTCAGGGTTCTACGGTAACAATGTTACAGATGCTGCAGGCATATTCCGCAATCTTCGGAAACGGCACAATGGTTCGCCCGTATTATGTGGAATCCATCCGGGATGGCTATGACAATAACCATATTCTCTATCAGGCAGAAGTGCGGGAAACAGGGAATCCAATTACCGAAGCCACCGCAAGGCAGGTACAGGAAATCCTTTATCGCACCGTGAACAGTGATGATGGTACCGCCAAGTACTATCGAATTCCTGAATGCGATATCATCGGTAAAACCGGAACGACCCAGGTAGCACATAACGGAACCTATATGACCGGCTATACCATCGCATCCTTTATGAGCGCGATGCCGGCGGATGACCCCAAGGTCATGGTGTATTACTGCTTTGAAGCCCCTTATAACCCCAATGCCCATGTCAATACGGCGCCGGTACAGAACCTGCTCCGTAAGACCGCGATGAAGCTTGGCTATGCCAATGTGGCAGGGGAAGAGGTCGAAGAAGAACCGCTGGAAGAACTGGATGAGTTTGCGGAAGATCCTTCAATTGTACGGACGGCAGGGGAAATGCCGAATCTTTTGAACCATACACTGAACTATGCCGGGCAGAAACTGGCTGGCTTAAATGGAGAAGTACTTGTCTTAGGCGGGGGAAATACCATTATCGCCCAGTATCCTTCGCAGGGTGTGGAAGTCAATGGTGAAAAGATATTCCTTGTGACGGATACCAACTCTTTCATCATGCCTGATATGACCGGGTGGACAAGAAAGGATGTCTCTGCCCTGTGGCAGGTGACGCAGTTTGGCTTCCGCCTTCATGGGGAAGGTCTGGTCGTATCACAGAATATCGATCCAGGTACCCTGATCAGTAAGGGAACAGAGATCGAAGTTGAGTTTGAATAATCCGGTAGTATAGAATTATTAAGAATTTCAGGGGAACCATTATGGTAATAAACTGCGTGCTTTCATTCGTGATTTCGCTTGTGGCGGTATGGGTATTCATGCCGTCATTAATCGCATATCTTAAGAAACTGTCATTTCAGCAGACCGTCAGTGAATACAGTCTGGAAGAATATAAGGAAAAGGGGAAGACACCGATCATGGGCGGAATTCTCTTTATTGTTGTTCCGCTGCTTGTCACTACTGTGTCTCAGCTGATCTATGGGTTCAGTAAGAACGCTTTGATCCTGCAGATTACCTTTGCCGGATATGGACTTATCGGTTTCATTGATGACTGGCTGATTGCAGTGCGTCATGACAATGACGGACTGGTGCCGAAAAAGAAGATGCTGTTACAGATTCTATTAGCACTCCTTATCTTTTTCATCTATCGCATGGATGGGGGAGAATTGACCCTTCGGATTCCCTTTGCCCATACCGCACTGCACCTTGGACCGTTTTATCTCATTCTGATTCTGCTGATGTTTTCCGGCAGCTCCAACGCCGTCAATCTTACCGATGGAATGGATGGCCTTGCGGCAGGATGCTGTGTCACAAGCTTTGCGGTATTCCTGATTCTTGCCTGGATCTCGCAGGAAGCGGTCATGATCACGTTCTATAGCGCATTATTAGGGGCATTAGTCGGTTATCTTCATTATAATGTCAAACCTGCGAAGGTCTTTATGGGAGATACCGGCTCGCTTGCCTTAGGGGGAGCGCTTGCGGCATCTTCTCTTGTGCTGAAGCAGGAACTGGCGCTCATCATCATCGGTGGTGTTTATGTGTTGGATACGCTCAGCTGTATGATTCAGATCGGCTCAGTGAAGCTGCGTCATAAACGGGTATTCCCGTATACACCGATTCATTATTCCTTCGTCTTATCCAAGCAGAAGGGCGGCCTTGGATTAGGTGAGGTTCAGACGGTTCATATCATCTGGATTGCATCCCTGGTCTTTGCGGTTATCGGTCTCTTTATTGCCCTGCACTGAAACCTGTTTCCCTGGCAAATTGATGAAATTCCGGTTTCTCCAACGAGGAATTTGGTATATCATATTAATTTGCACGAGGAGACAGTTTTTTTCATGAAGGCCGAGCAGTTTGACATTGACAACACGCAGGTTCAGATGATCATGGTCATCAAACTGCAGCAGCTGAAACGGGAATATCTGAATTCTCTGACGTATCAAAGCCTGGAAACCTATCTTGCGGAGGAACTCTTCCGCAAGCATCCGCCCAGAAGTCTTCATGAGGCGGCGGCCGAGATCATCGCAGTCAATGCGGATGATCTGGTAAAGTTTCTTGCGAGGAAGGCTCTGGAAGACGGAAAACGGCAGAGCCTGTCAGATTTCTTAGACGTTATTGGAGGATAGTTATGAGCAAAAACAGAAAGAAGAATACTCTGACTGCGTTCTGCGCAGTGGTCGCGGCACTGGTCGTTCTGATCGCCGCTACCTTCAGCTCAATCAGAAACAATCTGAATCTTGGTCTGGATCTTGTCGGTGGCTTCGAAATTCTTTACGAAGTTACACCGTTAGATGAAACCACGGATTCTTCCATTGACATGAGCGCGGTAACCAATGCGATTCAGAAGCGTGTCAATGTGCTCGGTGTAAGTGAACCGATGATTACCGTGGAAGGTTCCAACCGTGTCAGGGTACAGCTGGCTGGTGTCGCTGATCAGGAAAGTGCCCGTGAAATGATCGGTACGACTGCGAATCTGACCTTCCGTGATGTGGATGATAATCTGTTGGCGGATGCCTCGATCATCACTGACGGTGGCGCGAGTCTTGCGTATCAGGATGGACGTCCGATCGTTTCTTTGAAGATTGCGGATCAGTCCAAATTCGCTGAAATTACCTCGGATGTTTCTTCCCGGGGCAGCGGAAATAATGTCATGATCATCTGGCTCGACTGGGAAGAAGGGGACAGCTACCGTGAAGAGTATACGAAGTCTCTCTCTGGCCAGGAGCCTAAGTATATCAGTGCCGCAAGTGTCAACAGCACGATCAGCGGTGACTGTATTATTGAAGGCAACTTCACAGATGCCCAGGCACGTACACTGGCAGAACTCATTAACTCCGGTTCCTTACCGGTAAAGATGACAGAAATCTCCAGTAACGTTGTCAGTGCACAGTATGGTGCGGATGCACTTCATCGTACAGCGATTGCGGGGATTATCGGTGTTGCGCTGGTCCTGGCATTCATGATCTTCAAGTATCGTCTGCTTGGTGTGGTTTCCACCATCATGTTGGCGGCGTATATCTGGATTGTCTTTGGGCTGTACAGCCTCATGGGGGCGGTATTCACACTGACGGCGATTGGCGCCCTGGTACTTGGCGTTGGTATGACGGTCGATGCGAATATTATCAGTTATGAACGGATTCGCCAGGAACTCCATTCCGGACGCTCCGTGCCTTCCGCTGTAGCGGAGGGACAGAAGCAGTCCTTCTCCGCCATCTTCGATGCGCAGTTTACGACTCTGATTGCCGGCCTCATCATGTATATCTGGGGAAATGGTGCGGTACGTGGATTTGCGACGATGTTAATTATTACCGTTGTCGGCACGCTGCTGATCAACGTTGCTTTCTCCCGCTGGCTGCTGAATCAGCTGATTGGCACAGGGAAATTCGATGATAAACCCGAGATGTTCGGTGTATCGAAGGATCATATCCCGGATATCTCCAAGGGAGAAACACAGTTCTACTTCGGTGTCCGCGGCTTCGATTATGTGAAGAAGGCGAAGTACCTGATCTTCACAAGCCTTGGCATCGGTGCTCTGGCACTGCTGCTTGGAATCGTGAACGCTGCCGGGGGCAGAGGATTCATGAACCTTGGCATTGATTTTGCGGCAGGTACAAAACTCACTGTCACTAGCGACACCACGCTGACGATCGATCAGGTAGACAGTGAACTGGCAGAACTTGGATACAGTGGATTCTCCTATCAGGCGGCAGGGGATACGACCGTCTATGCGACAACCAAGGAAGCTCTTACGACCGATCAGTTAAAGGAAATCAAGAGCGCATTATCGGAGAGCTTTGGCCAGGAGCCGGGTGATAACGTAGTTACGCCGGTTGTTGGACGCGAACTGGTCCGTAACGCGATTATCCTGACGATTGTCGCATGGATCGCGATGCTGGCATATATTGCATTCCGTTATGAATGGGATTATGCAATATCCTGCCTTGTGGCGTTAGTTCATGACGTATTGATTACACTTGCGATGTTTGCGATCTTCCGTCTGGAAGTAAATACGGAAGTCATCTCTGTCCTGCTTACGATCATCGGTTATTCCATCAATAACTCGATCGTCGTATTCGACCGTGTCCGTGAGACCGTAGCGGAAACCAAAGGCAAGGTGAACTACGAACAGGTTGTCAATGATTCTCTCGATAAGACACTGCTTGTCTCACTGTTCAGTTCCCTGACCACATTACTTCCGGTCATTTCGCTGTTACTGTTGGGAAGCCGTTCAATCTTCACCTTTACCTTCGCAATGCTGGCAGGTATGATCGCTGGTACCTTCTCCTCCATCTTCGTCGCACCGCGGTTATGGTGCTGGATCCGTAGGAACTATACACCGAAGGAAAAGCCGAAGAAAAAGAAGGAACAGAAAGAATCTCTCGACGAATATACGATCAAGGGAATCAACGCTTAATGATTGAACCAATACGGCAGCTTCGGCTGCCGTATTTGTGGAAGGAACGGGGAAAACCCGATATACTGGAGAACAGGATGAATTACGAAGAACTGCGCGAACGTCATCAGGTGTTTTACTACCATGATTTCGCAATTATAGAAAGTGATGAGGAATTCCGGGTTCAGTATGACTTTGAAATTGAAGGGCTGAGTCATTTTAATCCAGATTTCATCATAACCAAACCTGACGCATTTACGTATGCCAATTTACGTACGGTAAGGGAAGCTGCCTTTTCCCTTGGAATGGTCGAGCTGATTTCGTATTGGAAGCTCACCTGTGCACCTGAGGTTATTGTCGAGTGCGGGAAACTGAATGAAGATCAGATCCGCTGGTGGAAGAAGCTCTATTTCAACGGACTGGGTGAGTTTTTTTATAAGAACCATATCGACGTGACAGAAGATGCCTTCATGAATCTTACTTCGATCGGGGAAGCGCTGACCGGTCAGATTGATCAGCGTCACTTTTCAGGAAATCTGATTCCGGTTGGAGGAGGGAAGGACTCCTTTGTGTCGTTGGAATTGTTAAAGGGGCACAAGGAAGAAAACCATGCGTTTGTCATCAATCATGTGATGTCAGCGGTCCATGCGGCGATTGCGGCAGGATATGAGTCAGATCGATTGATCATAGCGGAACGCTCCCTGGATTCACGCATGCTGGAATTCAACAAGATGGGCTATCTGAATGGCCATACGCCGTTTTCCGCCATGTGTGCCTTTGCGGCATCGTTAACCGCCTTGATTTATGGCATACAGAATATCTGTCTTTCCAATGAGGCATCAGCGAATGAATCCACCATCAAGGGGAGTTCAGTCAACCATCAGTATTCCAAGACCTTTGAGTTTGAACTGGATTTCAAACACTACATGGATACTTATCTGACGCCGGAGATCCATTACTTCTCCTTACTGCGTCCCTTATCGGAGCTTCAGATCGCCGGCTTTTTTTCTACCCTTACCGACTATCTTCCAGTCTTCCGTTCCTGCAATGTCGGGCAGAAGGAAGAACGCTGGTGCGGCCATTGCGCCAAGTGTCTGTTTGTATGTGTGATGTTATCCGCATACCTTCCCGATGAGACGCTGCGGTCGATCTTTGGGGCGGATATGTTGAACGATGAAACGATGAAGCCATTGTTTTTACAATTAACTGGACTTGAAGATGATAAGCCATTTGAATGTGTCGGTACACGGGAAGAGGTAAATACTGCCGCGGCGATGTCGATCGCTGCTCATGAGCGTAACGGAATCCCGTTACCAACGCTGTACCAGTTCTATCGGGAAAGCTCCTACTATGAATATTACCGGGATAAGACGGTGGATTGGGATCAGTTCAATGAGGAACATCTTGTGCCGGAAGAATATCAGGCACTTCTGAAACAGTGGATGGAGGAATGTAAATCGTTATGAACCGTGAAGCCTGGCGAGCAGAGTTTTCGGGAAAACGAATTTTAATCTGGGGATTTGGCCGTGAGGGCAGGTCCTCGCTTTCATTTATTCGTGCCATCTGCCCGGAAGTCACACCCGATATTGCGGATGGGGGAAACCTGGACGCGATCCGCGCAGAAGCGAAGGCGCTCGGGGCTGGAAATGTCTTCTCCCAGGAAGAGGCAGCGTTTTCTTCTTATGACCTGATTCTAAAATCGCCCGGCATCGTGATTCCAAGTGGAATGGATTGCTCTAATCTCACCCAGCAGTCCCATCTGTTTCTGAAACATCAGGGCCCGCAGACGATTGGAATCACTGGAACCAAAGGAAAGAGCACCACTTCTTCAGTGACTGCGGCGATTCTATCTAAAGGTTATCGTACTCACCTGATCGGCAATATCGGGATTCCGTGCTTTGATATCCTGCTGGATCTTTCTGATGAGGATCTCTGCGTGTTTGAGATTTCCTGCCATCAGCTGGAATACTGTCCCTACAGTCCCAGGGTTGGGGTATATCTGAATCTTTATGAAGAACATCTTGACCACTACGAAAGCTTTCAGGCCTATGGCGATGCCAAGGCAAATATATTCCGTCATCAGGGTGAAGGGGATCTTGCGATTCTGAATGCGGAATTGCCATATGTAACAGAGCGCAAGGATGCGCTGTTAATTGGAAGAGATATCAATATCAACGCCACGTCCTTTATTACTCCAAACAGTGTGATTCCGATTCCGGAAACCCGCCTGATTGGAACGCATAATCAGATGAATCTTGCGGTTGCCTGGACGATTGCACAGTTTTATTCCATCTCCCAGGTGCAGTTTGAAGAAGCAGTCAGAGAATTTCAGCCGCTTCATCATCGGCTTGAACCAGTTGGTGAATACCATGGAATTCGCTTTGTGAATGACAGTATCTCCACGATTGGCCAGGCCAGTATCGCAGCCCTGAATTCGCTTCCCGAAACTGATGTCATTCTGATCGGAGGAATGGATCGGGGAATTGATTATCGGGAACTGGAAGATTATCTTGCGGGGCGAAAGGATCTCTGGGTCATCTTCATGTATGCGGTTGGTGCACGGATTTATGAGGAACTGAGCGAACGTTCTCTCCTTCATGAGCGCATGTTATTGGCGGAAGATCTGGAAGAAGCCGTACGTATCGGAAGTGCGCATTGTCGTAAAGGACATATTCTGCTGTTATCGCCTGCGGCTTCCAGCTATGATCATTTCAAAAACTTCGAAGAGCGGGGAGAGGTATTTGCCCGTCTTGCGGAGGAACTATGAGCTTTCAGGTACTGAGAGGTGATCCGGATCAGCTCATGGAAACATATGGCCTTTCTTCGCTTTGCGCAAAGGCAATCTCCGTATCCAACCTGAATGAGGAACAGATCAGAGAACTGATGGATTCGGATGAATCCCTTCATACATCGAAGTGTGAAGCAGTAGATCAGGTCGCTAAACGAATCATTCAGGCAAAGGAGAATCACGAAAAGGTATTTGTGGCCGGGGATTATGACGCCGATGGCATCTGTTCCACAGCGATCATGAAAGATATTCTGGATCGGCTTGGAATTCCCAATGGTTATTACATTCCCGATCGTTTTAAAGAAGGCTATGGGCTTTCTTCTTATACCGTGAAACTCGCCCATGATAAGGGATATTCTCTGATTATCACTGTAGATAATGGCGTCAAGTGCTTTGAGGCCATCCATACCGCAAAATCTTTAGGCATGGATATCATCGTCACCGATCATCATCAGATTGAAGAACCGGTGCCAAGCGATCTGTTACTGCATCCTGATGTGATGGAACCGGAATATGAATATCTCTCTGGGGCAGGGGTCGTATTGGAGTTATCCCGAACCCTGCTTGGAGAACTTCGATCTCATACTTCACTTGCGGCGATCGCATTGATTGGGGATGTGATGCCGTTATGGAAGGAGACGCGCCGGATTGTGCGGGCTGGGATACGTGAGCTGAGCCAGGGAAGTCTTCCGGCGGTAAGCGCTTTATTCCGCAAGGGAACCGTGATTGATGAAACGGCGATCTCCTTTCAGATCGTGCCAAAACTGAACAGTATTGGACGGATGAACGATTCCTCCAATGTAAATACGCTTGTGCCATTTCTGTTATGTAATGATCCGATTCGTATTCACTCCTATGCCCAGCAGCTGGAAGGGGTGAACCAGGCCAGAAGAAGATGTTCGGACCAGATGGTTAAAAAAGCATTAGCCATGGAGAATGAGGAAGCGTTTCCCGTTATCTTTGATGAAAGTTTCTTTGAAGGGGTATCCGGTTTAGCGGCAGGGAAGCTGGCCCGCACCTGGCATAAGCCAGTGCTGGTGTTATCTCGACATGATGAACACACGCTTAAGGGCAGTGCGCGAGGTGTACCGGGAATGAACCTCTATGAATTCTTCCGTAACTTTGAAGAGTTGGAAGAGTTTGGTGGGCATCCTGGGGCAGTTGGGCTGTCCATTGAAGAAGAAAACCTGGACCTGCTTTGCGCGCATGTAAAACAGGCGATGGAAGGTTCGATGGCGCTGTTCCAGGAAACGTATGATCCTTCGTTTCTCTGCGATGAAGCTGATCTTACCCTGGAACAGGTAATGGCCTTTGAAGCGATGCGGCCATTCCCTAAGGAACTGGTGATTCACGCTGCTGTGTGGAATCCTCAGGTGCAGTCTATCAACCGCTATGAGCGAGTCACCCGTTATCACTTCAGCGGGAGAAACAATGGGTTTGACGGTGTATTGTTTCGCACGGCACATTCGGAAGCCGAAGATGCCCCGGAATGGATTGTCGGGGTACCGGAAATCAACCGGTTTAAAGATCGCGTGAGTGTGCAGATTACGATTGATGATTTTGACTGTGTGATGTAGAGGAATGAAATCAAGACACGAACAAGCTGTGGAAAAAATGCTATACTCTGTTCATAGTCTTGAACTGATAACCATGCGTAAGCAAACTTGGAGGAAACTATTATGGCATTAAATCTGGCTGACTATGTCGCATCGATTCCCAACTATCCGATTCAGGGTGTGCTGTTTCGTGATGTTACACCGATGATGGAGAATGCGGAAGCATTCGCAGAGAGTATTGAACAGCTCGCTAAGATTTCGGAAGATCTGAATGTAGATCTCGTTGCGGGACCGGAAAGCCGCGGTTTTATCTTCGGAGCTCCGCTTGCGCTGAAGCTCGGTGTAGGTTTTGTGGCAGTGCGCAAACCCGGCAAGCTTCCGCGGGAAACCATTTCCTGCAAGTATGATCTGGAATACGGATCTGCTGAGCTCTTCATGAACAAGGATGCGATCAAACCTGGACAGCGGGTTTTGATTCTTGATGATCTTCTCGCGACTGGAGGCACTGGAAAGGCAGTTGCCAATATGGTGGAACAGCTTGGTGGTGTCGTTGCCGGATTCGTATTTGTCATCGAACTGGAGGGTCTTCCCGGCCGGAAGATTCTGGATGGCTACGAAGTGCGCGCACTGATGGAAATGCCGGACAGCGAATAATACTGTCGAAGGTGGAACAGACCGGAGAGCGTGCTCTTCGGTTTTTGTAAAACAGGAGAAAGGGGGAACAGAATATGGCAGATGTGTTTAACGCAGGTGCGGAAGATGTTTTGACGACTGCGGGAAAGTACATTCATAACAAAGAAAGCCTGGATCTGATCTCCCGTGCCGCAAACTATGCGGCAGAAGCTCATGCGGGGCAGTTCCGGCGGAGTGGGGAACCGTATACCTCGCATCTTTATAATGTTGCCTATATTCTCGCGTCGCTTCATGTCGGGCCCAAGACCATTGCGGCAGGACTCCTTCATGACACGATTGAAGATACCGGGATTAGTCGGGATGAGCTGGCAGAGCTGTTTGATGATGAAATTGCGGATCTTGTGGAATCTGTCACCAAGATCGGCGCATTGAAATTCAAGGGGAAGGATGATCCGGAGTATCAGGCGGCGAATCACCGTAAGATTTTCATAGCGATGGCCAAGGACGTCCGCGTCATTCTGATTAAGCTGGCGGACCGCCTTCATAACATGCGCACACTGGAATATCAGCCGGAATCCAGTCAGAAGCGCATTGCGGCAGAGACTTTGGATGTCTATGCGCCGATTGCCCATCGGCTTGGTATCAGTGCGATCAAAAATGAACTGGAAGATCTGTCCTTTTACTATCTGAACCGGAAGGAATATTACCGGATTGCGCATTTAGTTGAAACAAGGAAACAGGAACGGGATGAGTCGGTCCAGTCGATGATCTCCGGGATAACGGATCTTCTGAATGAACATGATATTGAATTCCGGATCTTCGGCCGATCCAAACATCTCTATTCGATTTACCACAAGATGGTTGCCCGCAATAAGCGGTTTGAAGAGATTCTCGATCTGCTTGCGATACGCATCGTAACCAGAACCGAATTGAACTGTTATGAAGTGCTCGGGTATATACATGCCCGCTATAAGCCGATTCCCGGCCGTCTCAAGGATTATATTGCCATGCCGAAAACCAACATGTATCAGTCGCTTCATACGACGATCATGGGGGATGACGGAAAGATTTTTGAAGTGCAGATCCGCACCGAAGAAATGGATGCCATCGCTGAGCGGGGTGTTGCGGCGCATTGGAAGTACAAGGAAGGCGGTCATTATGATGCCCGTACGGAGCAGAAGGAGATTGAAGACAAACTCTCCTGGTTCCGTGACTTTGCGGTATTTACCAGTGACAGTGAAGATGAGAGCGCCAGTGAATATATGGCAACGCTTCAGCGTGATGTTTTTGAGGCAAATGTCTATGTTATGACACCGAAGGGAAGAGTCATCGATCTTCCCAATGGCGCAACGCCGATTGATTTTGCATATCGGATTCATACTGATGTCGGTCATACCGCGGTAGGCGCGCTTGTCAATGATGCCATGGTGCCGCTAAATACCGAACTTCATACCGGGGATGTGGTATCCATTCGTACCATGAAGGGAACCGGACCTTCGGAAGACTGGCTGAAGTTCGTAAAGACCAATCAGGCCAAAAATAAGATTCGTGCCTGGTTTGCGAAACGGGAAACCGAGAAAAAGGAACAGATGATTGAACAGGGTGAAAAGACCCTGAGTGATGAACTGCGCAAACGTGGATTTGAACCGAAGACCTACATGGAGAAAAAGAAGATCGAAGCGATCATGAAGGAATTCTCCGCGAAGGATTATACCGATTTCATGTATGGGCTTGCGGTAAAGACGATCAATGCGACGTCAGTCTGTGAGAAGCTGACAAACCAGAAACGCAGTGTCAATGACAACGAAGCTCTGACAAAGCTGCTTTCGAGAGACCCTGGAAAGAAACACGTCATGACAAAAACCGGAATCTATGTGCCGGGCATTGAGTCCATCAAGCTTTCTTTAGCACTGTGTTGTCTTCCGGTATATGGTGATCCGATTGTTGGCTATGTTTCCAAGGGAGAAGGTGTCAAGGTACATCGCTGTGATTGCGTGAATGTGGTGAATCAGAAGAACCGTCTGATTGACTGCTATTGGGAAGAGGAAGACAAGGAACGCCTCTATGACAGCGATATTACGATCATTGCGGAAGACCGTAACTTTCTGCTTACCGACATTGTCACTTCCGTATCGCAGAACCGTGCACCGATGTTGAAGGTGTCGGCGAATGTGAACCGGGAAGACCTCACAACTACCATCAAGATGAAGATTCAGATTCATAATGTCCAGCAGCTTGAAGTATTGCTCGCAAATCTGCGAAAGGTGGAAGGGGTCATCAGCGTGAAACGGGTATCCCATTAAGAAGAATTAATGCTATAATCCCTGTGATCGACGACGAAGAACTTCGTTTTGGGAACGTCTTCCAGAGAAGGTGGTCAGGTGAAAGCACCGACGCAACTGAAACGAATCGACACTTCTGAGATGAATTTCTGAACCAAGTAGGAAATTCCGTATTCCGCGTTAAGGAGAAAGCGCATGGTCCGAGTGGCCATGAACTGAGGTGGTACCGCGCAACAACTGCGTCCTTAGGCAAGGACGTTTTTTTATAAAAAGGAGGTCAATATGAGTTATCAGACACCACGAGGAACGTATGACATCATGCCGGAAGATACCGGCAAGTGGCTGGAAATGGAACAGCTGATCCGTGACGTATGTCGGCTGTACCGGTATCGGGAAATCCGTACGCCGATCTTTGAGGACACCAGTGTCTTCAAGCGGGAGAACGATTCCAGCGATATGGTGAATAAGGAGATGTATACCTTCGCCATGGGGGATGAGAGTTACACCCTGCGGCCAGAGGGAACTGCGGGCGTGATCCGCTCCTTTGACCAGCATAAGCTCTATGGGGCATCGGAACTTCCTTCCCGCCTCTATTATCTTGGGCCGATGTTCCGTCACGAACGTCCCCAGAAGGGACGGCAGCGTCAGTTTACTCAGTTTGGCATTGAATCCATCGGTGCCAAATCACCCGAGATTGACGCTGAAGCGATTGCGCTTGGAATTGAGATTGTTCGCCGCATGGGAATCTCCTCCGTCAAGGTATGCATTAATACCCTGGGAGATGATGCGTCACGTCAGGCCTATCGGGAGGCACTGAAGGCATACTTTACCCCGCACATTTCTTCCTTATGCCCGGATTGTCATCGGCGTCTGGAACAGAATCCGCTGCGCATTCTTGACTGTAAGGCAGATGCGCAGAATCCGATCCTTCATGAGGCACCGCGGCTTTCCGATTATCTGAATGAAGAAAGCAGAACCTACTTCCAGAAAGTATTGGATACCCTGGACGCATTGGGTATTCCCTATGAGATCGATGATCGTCTTGTCCGTGGGCTCGACTACTATACACATACTGTTTTTGAGGTGAAGAGCACACGTCCTGACAGTGGGGCACAGGCAACCATCTTTGCGGGAGGCCGCTATGATCACCTGGTTGAATACTTCGGTGGTCCAGAGCTTTCCGGCATGGGATTTGCGATTGGCCTGGAACGGCTGATTTCCCTAGCACAGGATGAAGGCTGGACACCAAAGGAAAGTTCAGATGCGGAAGTCTATGTGATGTCGGTTGGAGATACCGGCACAAAGCCGCTGGAAATCGGAACACAGTTGAGAAATGAAGGGATTGTGGCAGATGTGAATCTATTGCCGAGATCCATGAAAGCACAGTTCAAGAGCGCCGATCGCTCCAATGCCAGGGTGATCATCATTGTTGGTGAAGAGGAACTGAAAACCGGTGCAGTCAATGTGAAGGATAAGACAACCAACACACAGACTACCGTGGCATTAGAACAGTTGAGTGAAACAGTAAAGGAGATACTGAAGAAATGAAACGTACAGATCATAATGGAACGCTCCGCCTGAGTGATGCGGGGAGAACGGTAACTCTGGTAGGCTGGGTCAGTAAGCGCAGAAGCTTTGGCTCCCTTGTCTTCATTGACCTGCGTGACCGCTCGGGCATCTGCCAGATTGTTTTTGATGAAACGATCGCTGAACAGGTAAAAGATGTTCGCTCAGAGTATATTCTTCAGGTTACTGGAACCGTGCAGGCCCGTAAGGATCCCAATCCGAAAATGGCTACCGGCGAAATCGAAGTACTTGCCTCAGAAGTGAATATCGTTAATACAGCTGAAACCTCACCGATCACGATTGCGGATGATTCGGATACCAGTGAGGATGTCCGTCTCAAGTACCGGTATCTCGATCTGCGCCGGAAGCCGCTTCAGGACAACCTGATTCTCCGTCACAGAATTCAGATGACCGCCCGCAGAGTGCTGGATGAAGAAGGATTTGTGGAAGTGTCCACGCCGATTCTTGCCCGCTCTACACCAGAAGGTGCCCGCGATTATCTGGTTCCTTCCCGAATCTATAATGGCCGGTTCTGGGCATTGCCGCAGAGCCCGCAGATCTATAAGCAGCTGCTCATGATTGCGGGAATGGAACGCTACTTCCAGATTGCTCGCTGCTTCCGTGATGAAGACCTGCGGGCAGACCGTCAGCCGGAATTTACTCAGATCGATATTGAAATGAGTTTTGCGGAGGAAGATGATATTTTCCGTGTCGTAGAAAAGCTGATGCGTGCCATCTTCCTTGAGACAAAGGGGATCGAACTTCCCGAGGCCTTCCAGCGTCTTACCTGGGATGAATGCATGCGGCTGTATGGATCGGATAAGCCGGATCTGAGATTCGGCAATGAGATCAGAAACATCACACCGCTGTTTGAACAGACGGAGTTTCAGGTATTCCGCTCCGTGATTGATAATGGCGGGGAGATCAACGCCTTACATTTCTCCAATATTGCGGATCAGTATTCCCGTAAGGCACTTGATAAGCTTCAGGACTTCCTGAAGTCTGGCTTTAAGGCGAAGGCACTTGCGTATCTCAAGCAGGAAAACGGAGTTCTTTCCGGTTCAATTGCCAAGCCGTTAAGCGAAGCGGAAAAGGAAGCGATTCAGCGGGAGTTTGACTTAAAGGACAATGACATTGTCTTTGTGATTGCGGACAAGGCTTCCATTTCCCGTACTGCTCTTGGCGCATTGCGTGTGCGCATTGGTCATGAACAGAACCTGATTGACCGCTCGGCGTATAAGTTCCTTTGGGTAACGGACTTCCCGATGTTTGAATACAGTGAGGAAGAACAGCGCTGGGTTGCGGCACATCATCCCTTTACCGCACCGAAGGCAGAAGATGAAGATAAGCTCTTCACCGATCAGGAACACTGCAGTTCCCGGGCCTATGACCTGGTGCTGAATGGCTATGAACTGCTTTCCGGCTCCATTCGTATCCATGATCAGGAGCTTCAGGAGAAAGTATTTGAGGCAATTGGACTGACGATGGAACAGGCAAAGGAGAAGTTCGGCTTCTTCCTGGAAGCGTTCCGCTATGGAACTCCTCCTCATGGCGGAGTAGGAATCGGTCTGGAGCGGTTAACCATGGTGCTGTCTGGAACCGAGAACATCCGTGATGTTGTGGCGTTCCCGACAACCAACAGCTCACTGGATCTCATGAGTGAAAGTCCGAACTACGTCGATGACGCACAGCTGGAAATTCTTGGAATTGAGGTTTCAGAATCAACCACTGAATCGAAGTAATGTCAAGACTGTACTCCGTTATTCTGCTTTGATATATTGAGGATGCCGGAAGGACCACATATTTTTCCAACACATTGATATAGGGAACTCTGACTTTGACATCTGGAGTGAACGCCTGGTACGGCCAGGAATCCCGACGGTGGATAAGAGTGCCCACCTCTACATAAGAGGGAACATATCAACCCCTCCGGCGTTTAAAAATTAAGAAAACAGCCCGATCAGTGACCGGACTGTTTTTTTGATCGTTTTCTTCTTCTGCGCCGCCGCTTACGACGGTTGACCTGCCGCAATAGAAGCAGGGTGAGGAAGGCGATTCCCACTAAGGCAGGTACTGCCGCAAGGAAGGGATGATCGTGGCGGAATGCCTGAATGAGGTTGCGGATATGAACGAGCTGACTGTATTCATATGATTTTTCTGCTCTTAATTCCTGCTGGTATATCACCGTATCATTCACCGTAACCTGTAATTCTCCAAGATGATCTCCCATTGCGACAGGTGCAGTAAGGGAAGCAGGAAGATTTGTGGTAATGACAATC
Organism: Solobacterium sp.; assembly: GCA_017469355.1. Classification (GTDB taxonomy): domain Bacteria; phylum Bacillota_I; class Bacilli_A; order Erysipelotrichales; family Erysipelotrichaceae; genus Bulleidia. The sequence continues at coordinate 38,863 of JAFUGM010000046.1, forward strand.
TCCGCATCCTGCGGGAGATCCATCCATGCGTCTTCCAGTACACGCACTTCGAGTGGTGCCTCATCGGAAGAATCGATGATTTCAATGGAGGAAAGCAGGGAGCCCTCGATCAGATACTGTGTTCTTGTGTAATGTGATTCTGCCCAGGCGTAAAGGACAGATGCATCGTAGAGATGACCAGTTCCTTCGGAATGCCCGGTTACTAACACCAGATGCATGCCATTGAATTCCGCATGGCTGGCAAGACACCGTCCAGCCGGATTGGTAAAGCCGGTTTTGGCGCCAAGATACCCGGGAATCGTATACGTGCCCTCACCATTGTTTATGAGGGACCAGGATGTCGATTCGAGTAATAACCCCTCTGGATGCGAGGCAAGTGGTTGGGTGCGGTAAGAGCGAGTCGCCAGGATCTCCGCAAGTAACGGATGGTTGATCGCATCTGCCATCAGAAGTGACAGATCCGAAGCTGTAGTAGAAAGAGCAGGGTCATGAAGGCCAGTTGGATTGGTGAAGTGAGTATGGTTCATGCCAAGGGAAGAAGCTTTTTCATTCATCGCTTCCACAAAGGAATCGATGGATCCGGAAGTTGTAATCGCTAACGCGTTGACCGCATCGGCGCCGCTGGGAAGTAAGGCGCCATACAGCAGTTCTTCCACCGTCGGCTGATCTCCGGGATAAAATCCTGCGACCGAGGCATTGGCTTCCAGCAAGCCATCCCACATTTCTTCCGTGATCGTCACACGCATCGCTGTGTTATCCAGCTGTTCCACCGAGAGAATGGCAGTCATGAGCTTTGTGATAGAGGCGGGATACATCTGTTCTTCGCTGTTCAGCGAATAGAGAACTTGACCATTATCGATGTCGGTAAGCAGGGCATAGTCACTGGTGATTTCCGGCGGTTCCACTTCAAATGCGCTGTCTTCTTCCGCCTGCAGGGGAAGCAGAAATGCAGGAAACATGGCCAGGGTCACAAGCAAGACGGAACGTTTATTCATGAATGTGATTATAGGGGTGTTGTGCGTTGAATTCAATGATGTATGCCATTATAATATTTTCATTGAGAAAGAGATAGGTGGTGTAAATTATGACACAATTCTGGTCCTCACTGCTGTGGTTTGTATTAGGCGGTGTTGTCGGTGCTCTGCTTGGATTCTATTTCACCCGGAAACAGTTTGAAAAGCAGCTGAAGGAAAATCCTCCGATTACAGAAAAGCAGATCCGTGCGATGTTCATGCAGATGGGAAGAAAGCCCAGCGAAGCGCAGATCAAGGCTGTCATGAAGTCCATGGGACAAAATTGAGGCTTCAAAAACCAGGTAAATCACGAAAGATCCGGCATTGTCCGGATTTTTCTGTGCAGGGACCCTGAAATCAATGATAAAAACGCTTACATTTGATTTATAATTACACCGGAATAAACAGGAGGACATATGAGTCAAGAAAAAAAGGTTTTCCAAGCAATGGATGGAAACACCGCTACTGCGCATTCTGCTTATGCATTTACTGAAGTAGCCGGTATCTATCCGATCACTCCGTCATCCCCGATGGCGGAGAATGTCGACGCATGGGCAACTGCTGGCCGCACCAATATCTTCGGTGACAAGGTCAAGGTTGTCGAAATGCAGGCAGAAGGCGGCGCTGCAGGTGCTGTTCACGGCGCGCTGCAGGGTGGTGCTCTTGCTGCGACATTTACCGCATCCCAGGGACTTCTTCTGATGATCCCGAACCTGTACAAGTTCAAGGGTGAACTGCTCCCGGGTGTTGTACACGTAGCCGCAAGATCGCTTGCTACACACACACTTTCCATTTTCGGTGATCATCAGGACGTATACGCATGCCGTCAGACCGGCATGGTCATGATGTGCTCCCACAGCGTTCAGGACTGCATGGATCTGGCAGGTGTTGCTCACCTGATCGCGATCGATCATTCCGTACCTGTCATGCACTTCTTTGATGGTTTCCGTACCTCCCATGAAATCGACAAGATCGAAGTCATGGATTACGACTTCCTGAAGAGCCTGCTTCCGGTTGAAAAGCTTGAAGCATTCCGTGCCAAGGCGCTGAACCCGCATGGAAACGCAATTACCCGCGGTGGCTCGCAGAACGATGACATCTACTTCCAGGCTGCCGAAGCTCAAAATGAGCACTACAATGCAGTACCGGATGTTGCGGCGAAGTACTTCAAGGCAATCTCCGATCACACCGGAAGAGATTATGCACCGTTTACCTATGTTGGTGCTCCGGATGCAGAACGCATCATCATCGCGATGGGTTCCGTTACCGATACCATCACCGAGACAATCAACACACTGGTTGCCCGCGGCGAAAAGGTTGGTCTCATCAAGGTTTATCTGTATCGTCCGTTCTCCCAGAAGTATCTTGAAGCGGTACTTCCGGAAAGCGTTAAGAAGATCGCTGTTCTCGACCGTGCGAAAGAGCAGGGCGCAAGAGAACCGCTGTTCCTCGACGTATCCTATGCGCTGCGCAAGCACAAGGACATCACAATCGTCGGCGGTCGTTATGGTCTGTCCTCCAAGGATACCAACCCGTCCCACATCAATGCCGTATTTGAAGAACTCAAGAAGGATGATCCGAAGGAAGAGTTCACCATCGGTATCGATGATGACGTAACCAACCTGTCTCTGGCTCCGGTTGACATCAAGGTTGATGCGGACTACACAAGCTGCCTGTTCTACGGACTTGGTTCCGACGGTACGGTCGGTGCGAATAAGAGCACAGTTAAGATCATCGGTAACAACACAGATCTTTACTCTCAGGCTTACTTCGCATATGACTCCAAGAAGGCCGGCGGTGTTACCCGTTCGCATCTGCGTTTCGGCGCAAGCCCGATTCACAGCCCGTACTATATCGATAAGGCAGACTTCATCTCCTGTTCCTTGGAGAGCTACTGCTTCAAGTTCGATATGGTTCGTAACCTGAAGGAAGGCGGAACCTTTCTGCTCAATACCACATTCCCGGCAGAAGAGATCGACAAGCATCTTCCGAACCGGATGTTAGCAGGACTTGCGGATAAGAAGGCGAAGTTCTATATCATCAATGCGAACAAGCTCGCTGCAGAATGCCACATGGGCCGTCATACCAATACCATCCTGCAGTCTGCGTTCTTCAAGCTGAACCCGCAGATCATGCCGTTTGAGAAGTCCCTCGAACTCATGAAGGACAGTGCTCGTCATACTTACGCTCGTAAGGGTGAAGATGTCGTTAACGCAAATATCGCAGCGATCGACGCTGGTTCCGATGGACTGGTAGAAGTTACCGTGAAGTCGGAATGGTCTGATCTTACCTATGATAAGAGCCTGATCACTAAGACTGGTGATGAGTACTTCGACAACAACCTGCAGAGAATCAACGCTCTGGAAGGTTATGACATGCCGGTATCCAGCTTCCTGAATTATGGTGTACTGGATGGCTCCATTCCTGAAAATGTCGCTTTCCGTGAGAAGCGCAACATCGCTGCTCAGGTACCGGCATGGGATTCCACGAAGTGCGTCGAGTGCGGTAAGTGCGCATTTGCCTGCCCGCACGCAACGATTCGTCCGTTCCTGATGACTCCGGAAGAAGCAGCTAACGCCAGCGCAATCGCTGCTGAAAACGGTGCAGAATGGTCTGTTAAGGATCCGACTCCGGCATACAAGGGAGCCAAGGAAGCAGGTCTGAAGTATCGTATCCAGGTATCTCCGATGAACTGCGTCGGCTGTGGTGTATGTATCACTGTCTGCCCGGCAAAGGCACTCTCTGCTGCAGAAGTGAATACTCAGCTCAACCAGGACAAGGTTGCGGATTACCTGTACAAGGAAACCGAATACAAGCCGCAGTATGGCAACCCGGCTACCGAAGCTGGTGTCTCCCTGATGATGCCTTACTTCGAAGTCAGCGGATGCTGCCCGGGATGCGGAGAAGCTCCGTACTATCGTCTGACCTCTCAGCTGTTTGGTAAGGACATGCTCGTTGCCAATGCGACTGGATGTACGATGATCTACTGCTCGTCCACACCTTCCACACCGTTTGTTACCGATAAGGACAACAATGGTGTCGCCTGGGCGAACTCCCTGTTCGAAGACAATGCCGAATACGGATTCGGTATGGCAATCGCACAGACCTTCAAGTCCTCCAAGATCCTGAAGACCATGGAAGACAACCTCGATAAGGTTGAACCGGAACTCAAGGCTGACTTTGAAGCTTACATCGCTGCCAAGGATGACCGTGATGCACAGCGTGCACTCAAGGATAAGCTGGTTGCGGATCTGAAAGCTTCTGCCAACGAAGATGTCAAGGTTCTCCTTGAGATGGAACGTGATCTCGTCGGTAAATCCGTATGGATCGTCGGCGGTGACGGATGGGCATATGATATCGGCTACGGCGGACTCGATCATGTCATGGCCAACAACCTGAACGTCAACGTTCTTGTTCTCGATACTGAAGTTTATTCCAACACTGGTGGCCAGTCCTCCAAGTCCTCCCAGGCAGCTTCCATTGCGAAGTTCGCTGCTGGTGGTAAGGCACTTGCGAAGAAGGATCTCGGTCAGATCGTCATGGAATACGGTCACTGCTATGTCGCATCCGTATCTATGGGCGCAAACCAGATGCAGACCATCAAGGCACTCAAGGAAGCAGAAAGCTATGACGGACCTTCGATCGTCATCGCATACTGCCCGTGTGCTGAACAGGGAATCAAGGGCGGTCTCGTAAAGGCACCGTTAGTACAGAAGGCTGCGGTTGAATGCGGTTATGTCACACTCTATCGTTACGATCCGCGTCTTGAGAAGCCGCTCCAGATCGACTCCAAACAGCCGAACTGGGATAAGTTCCATGACTTCCTGATGAATGAAGCTCGTTACTTCAACCTCCCGAAACTCCGTGGAGAAGAAGCAGCGGAAGCCGCATTCGCTAAGACACTGTCCGATGCTCAGACCCGTTATACGAAGCTCGTAAACAAGGTTAAGATTCAGAACGAACAGTAATTGACTCATATGACATCCTCTCCCAATGCGGAGGGGATGTTTTTATGTTTTTTAAGATGACAAATCATTACAAAATGTTAAGAAACACGGTGTAGGTTCTGTACTAGAATGGCTGATATGAAAGTACTTCTCTACTACGAAAACGAGTCACTGATTCAGATGTCAGGCATTGGCCGCGCGTTGGAACATCAAAAGGCCGCCCTTGCGTCACAGTCGATTGAATATACCGTTCATCCAACGGATGACTATGATATTCTGCATATTAATACGGTTGGACTGAACAGTGAGCTGATGATTCACCATGCCAGAAAACATGGGAAAAAGGTGATCTATCATGCCCATAGCACGGAAGAAGATTTTCGCAACAGCTTCAAGCTTTCCAATCTGGTATCTCCCTTATGGAAGAAGTCACTTGTAAGTCTCTACTCCAAAGCAGATGCGATTATTACCCCAACCCCATATTCCCGATCCTTGATTCAAAACTATGGGATAGAACTGCCGATCTATCCAATCTCCAATGGGATTGACCTTTCACAATATGTGTATGATGAAGAGAAGGTACTGGCATTTCATCGGTATTTTCATCTGAGCGAAAATCAGAACGTGGTCATCGGTGTCGGTCTTCCCTTTGAGCGGAAGGGGATTCTTGACTTTGTGGAAGTAGCGAAGAGGATGCCGGAAGTGACATTTATATGGTTTGGGGAACTGAATCCGATTGCGGTTCCTGCGAAAGTGAATGAGGTTGTTGAGAACTATCCTTCCAACTGCATCTTTCCCGGCTATGTGAAAGGCCCGATCATTCAGGGAGCGTATTGCGCTGCCAATGCCTTCTTTTTCCCATCTTATGAAGAAACAGAAGGGATTGTGGTGCTGGAAGCACTCGCCGCAAAACAACAGGTGATTGTACGGGATATCGGAGTGTTTGAATCATGGCTGAAAAACGGAGTTTCCTGCTATAAGGGATGCTCGAATGGAGAATTCCGCAATCTTCTTGAAGGCTGTCTTAAAGGAAACCTTCCCCATACTGGCAAACAGGGGTATGAAGTCGCCAAGACGCGTACGATCGAAGTTGTCGGCCAGCAGCTGCGCATGGTATATGAAGCGGTATTGCGGGAGGAACTGCTGGATGATATGGCGCTTGGGAAGGTTGAGCAGTCCGTAAAATGAAGGGTATAATAAACAGCGATGAAACAGATTCGAAAGCTGTTTTCTAACTATGTTTTTAACGGTCTGCTGGGGTTATTCCTATCTGGCCTGATTGTATATCTGATCATTCATGAAAACCCCTCCGAGATCTTTGAACGGCTGATTCATGCGGATCGGGGATGGTTGTTTTTTATTGTGGTTCTGGTGGTGGCGAACCGGGTGCTTTCAGGTGCTGCCATTACGCTGGAATGTCATCTCAGCCGCCCATCCTATGCGTTTTATCAAGGGGTAGAGAACGCGTTTGTGGGAGGTCTGTTCAATGAGATTACTCCCAGTGCCAGCGGTGGTCAGTTTGCGCAGATCTATCTCTTTAAAAAGCAGGGAGTATCGGTCAGTGAAAGTGCGGGGATCTTATGGATGAATTTCATCATCTATCAGACAACGATGGTCATTGTGACGGCGGTTCTGTTGGTGGTGAAGCTTCCATTTTTTCTGAGACATTACTCCCACTTCTTTCTGATCGTGCCATTTGGGTTTCTGGTGAATGCGGCAGTGATTCTTGGATTATTTGCGCTAGTGAAATTCCCGAAGTATTACTCCTGGCTTTCCACGGCGGGGATTCATCTTGGGCATAAACTTCATCTGATTCAGAATGAGGCACATGCGGTGGAATTGCTGAATGGGCAGCTGGAGCGGTTTCAGGCTGAGATTGCCATTCTTTCAAGCCATCGCAGAATGGCATTTACGGTTGCGGCGATTCATTTCCTGCGGCTGGTGCTTTATTTTTCCGTTCCGTACTTCTGTGCATGCGCATTACGAATTTCCTGTCCGAGTTCGATGCTGTTGGATATGATTACATTATCTTCTTTTGTGTCAATGGTGAATGCATTTGTGCCGCTTCCCGGCGCAAGCGGAGGAACAGAAGCGAGTTTTCTGTTAATGTTCGGTACAATATTAAGCAGACAGGCTGTTCGTCCTGTCATGTTGGTATGGAGATTTATGACTTACTACTTCGATATGTGTCTTGGGGCGATTATATTTCTCATCGCGAAAAACCGGCGCACAAAAGCAGAAGTATAATAAGGAGCAGTTATGAGAATCGGTTTATTTTCTGATACATTTCCGCCGGATCTGAACGGCGTCGCAAATTCAACCTATATTCTGTTTCAGGAACTGAAAAAACATGGCCATGAGGTTTATGTCGTTGCGACACGGGCCGGCACTGGCTTTGCGGAATGGAATGAGGGTCATGACGTACTGCGGTTAGCCGGGGTAACGATGAAGCATCTTTATGGCTATGCGGTGACAACCCCGCTTCACATCAACGCAATGAATGAAATCCGCAGTCTTAATCTGGATGTCATTCACTGTCAGACCGAGTTCGGGGTTGGGATCTTTGCGCGCATGTGCTCAAGACAATTGAATATCCCGCTTGTGAGTACCTACCATACGTCCTACGAAGATTACACGCATTACGTCAATCTGTTGAAGTCCGATCGTCTCGACGATCAGATGAAGAAGGCGGTTGCGTGGTTTTCCCGTTTCATGACCGATACTTCTGTCGAAGTCATTGCGCCAAGCAGAAAAACTAAGGAACTGCTGGAGTGTTATCATGTCACAACAGATATTCATATCGTCCCGACCGGCCTTGATCTGAATGCGTTTCAGCCTTCCTTACAGAAGGTGGAGCGGACTGAGGAAATCCGCCAGGAATTCGGTATATCGATGGATGAGCGTCTGATCATTTATCTTGGACGCATTGCGGAAGAAAAGGCACTCGATCTTGTGGTTGACGGTTTTGAACTTGCGGAGAAGAAGGGATGCGGGCTGAAGCTGCTGATTGTGGGCGGCGGACCGGATCTTGAACGATTAAAGGACTATACAGCGGAGAAGAATATCACCAATGTGCTGTTTGCGGGACCTCGGCCCGCTTCGGAAGTGGCGGATTACTACCGCAGTGCCGATTTCTTTGTGAGCGCAAGCCTGTCTGAAACTCAGGGAATGACCTTTGTCGAGGCTATGGCATCCGGGCTGCCATTACTGGCAAGAAAGGACAGTGTGCTAGAAGAACTTCTGATCGATGAGAAGACCGGGTGGTACTTCATGGATGCGGAAGATCTCGCTCAGCGCATTCTTCAGATTGAAACCATGGATGAGGCGCAGCTTTCTCAAATGAAGCAGGCAGCGGAAGTACAGGTTCAGCCATTAAGCAGTGAAGTCTTCTGTCAGAAGGCAGTTGCGGTATATGAACAGGCGATTGAAGCTTATCAGTCCATGTTGGTCGTGGAAGATGTTCAGGTTAAGGAAGACATCGTTCAGCTTTATCTCAAAGATATGCAGGGACATACCAGAGATGATCTTAAACTGCTCATGACACTTGAAGACTATTACACGGATGGTATCCGCAAGGGAATGCGTCTTTCCCAGCAGCACATTGATATGATTAAGAAGAAACAGGATGGCGTCCAGGCATGGCGGGGAGTCATGCGCAGGATTGCGGTCAAGGACCGTACCCGCAAGGAAGTCTATGACTGGCTGACGAAGAACACCGAATGTGATATCGAAACCATCAACTCCATTGTGGAACGACTGGAGGAAAAGGGATACATTGATGATGAGCGCTATTGCGCAGAAAACATTTCCCGCATGAAGGCGGCACTGTTTGGAAGAGAGCGGATGATCCGGGATCTGAGAAAAAAGGGGATCCCGTCCGAGATGGTTCAGCGTATGCTGGAAGAGGAACCAGGCACTGAATATGAAAACGCGGTTCGCTATGCCAAGAAGGCGGCTTCTTCCTTGCCGGATACCAGCCGGCGGATGAAGCAGAATAAGCTGAAAGCCAAACTGATGACGAAAGGCTATGATTCAGAGATTGCGGATGCGGTCGTCGCAGGGTTTGATTTTGACAGCGGCGTTGGGACAGAACTGGAAAGTCTGAGACGCTGCGCTGCCAAGGCGAAAAAACGGTATGAACGTAAATATTCCGGCACGAAGCTACGTAATACGGTTTATCGTTATTGTGCGGCACAGGGCTATCCTCTTGAGGATATTTATGTGATATTAGATGAAATGGAGTGGGACGCATGACAAAGATCAGGGAATTCAAACAGAAAGAACGCTACACGATGGATCTTCTTGTGAAGAACGTGGTGAAGGGAGTGACGCAGAAGGGCTCACCCTATCTCAGTCTGGTACTGCAGGACAGTTCCGGAACGATTGACGGAAAACTCTGGGATGCCAGTGCTGAAGACATGCAGAACGCAAAACCGGGTCATGTGGAGACCGTGAGTTTTGAAGTGCTGGATTACAACAATGCGTTACAGCTGCGGATTCATTCCATTCAGGATCACGACCAGGATCATGTTGACCTTACAGAATATGTCATGAGCGGACCGGTGGAAGTGCCGGTATTGAAATCGAGAATTCAGGGATATATCGACTCCATTCAGAATGAGATATTAAAAGCGCTTGTCGCAAAGATGTATGAGAAAAGCGGAAAGGCATTCTTTGATTATCCTGCCGCATCCCGGATTCACCATAACTATCTTGGAGGCCTTGCGGAACATACCCTTGGAATGGCCGATCTTGCGGAACATGTGGCGGGGCAATACCCCATGCTGGATCGGGATCTCTTGATTTCCGGTGTTTTGATTCATGATATGGGCAAAATTGCGGAACTTGGCGGCCTGGTGTCAAATGAATATACCCTGGAAGGGAAACTGGCTGGTCATATTTCCATTGGCCATGGATGGCTGGTTGAAACGGCACAGGAGCTTGGATTAGCGGACGCGAAGGAGACCTTACTGCTTCGTCATATGGTGCTCTCCCATCATGGCAAACATGAATTCGGTTCTCCCGTACTTCCTTCGATTCCGGAAGCGGAGGCACTGTATCTCATCGATAATATGGATGCGAAAATGAATTCTTTGAAACAGGCGTTATCTCAGGTGAAGCCTGGCAACTGGACACCGAAGATGTTCGCGTTTGAAAACCGGCAGTTCTATAAGGCGGAGACGGACAAATGAGTATCCGTCTTTCCCTTGTAAAAACGGCACATTCTCTGCTTTCCAAAGCGGGACGGGGAGGATCGCTCCCCGGCGTTCTGGCGCTGAAGATGGATCCGAAGTTCATTGAAAAGATGATTCTTCCCGACAAGGTGATTCTCGTATCTGGGACCAACGGAAAAACCACCACCTCAAATCTGATTGCGGAGGCATTACGGGCGAATGGACTTTCTGTTGTGAATAATCACCGCGGAGATAACCTGAATGTTGGTATTGCGACAACCCTGGCATCTGCCAGTGATAATCAGTTTCATGTACAGGCGGATGCGGTGGTCCTGGAAGTGGATGAACTGACACTGTATCGTCAGTTTCATGCGCTGAAGCCATCCGCACTAGTCATTACAAATTTTTTCCGTGACCAGCTGGATCGGGCAGGAGAAATGGAAACAATTATCCGGAAGATGATCGAACTGGTTCAGGACTTTGAAGGCGATCTCATACTTAACGGAGATGACCCGAATGTATTGCGGCTGGCGGATGCCGCAAGCCACGCAAGGGTTCATTATTTCTCCGTCGCAGAAACTCTTCGTTCCCGTACAATCAGCGATGAAGCAGGGGAAGGGAAGTTCTGCCCGCGTTGTGGGAAGCCGCTCTATTATTCCTATTACCAGTATTCACATATCGGACGTTTCCGCTGTCCCTATGATCACTTCGGGGAGATCCATCCGGATGTGCTGGTGTCGAACGTCGATTTTGACAGTTCTTCCTTTACGGTGGATGGAACGCGTTACCATTCCTTTGTGAATTCCATCTATGGTGTTTATAACTGTGCCAGCGTGCTTGCGGTATGCAGGGCGCTGGGACTCAAGGAAGAAAAAGCAGATGAAGTATTCCGTACCTATGTATTGAATGAGGGCAGAAATGAAGTATTTGAGCTCAGCCGGCCCTGTACGATCAATCTGATTAAGAACCCGACGGGAGCCAATGAGGTCATGAAGTTCATTCTGGAACAGCCGGGAGAAAAGAATATCTGTATCTTCCTAAATGACAATGACCAGGATGGTCATGATGTGTCCTGGATCTGGGATGCCCATTTTGAGCGTCTGAATGATCCGGATGTGAAGACGATTGTCTGCAGCGGAAGGCGGCCCTACGACATGGCATTACGGCTCAAGTACGAAGGGTTGGAAGATCGGGTTAAGGTAATTGAATCGGCGAGTGAAGCGATTGAATGGCTGGATGAAGCCAAACTTTCAAGCCATGTGATCTCCACCTATACCGCGCTTCATTCCACCCGGGCGATCCTGCGCAGACAGGCAGGGAGGCATCAGAAATGATACTGAATATCTTATGGATGTATCACGACCTGATGGACCTCTATGGGGATAAGGGAAATCTTCAGGTGCTGAAAACCCGGGCAGAAAAACGGGGAATTGACGTAAATCTTGTGACATGCGGGATTGGGGAACCCTGTTCCATCAAGGACTATGACATCTTCTTTCTTGGCGGAGGAGCTGATCGAGAACAGAACCTGATTCAGGAAGATCTGTTATCAAGAAGGGCAGAGATCGAAGAGGCGATGAATAATCAAACCGCCTTCCTTCTGATCTGCGGCGGCTATCAGATGTTCGGCAAGTTTTACCGTGACCAGGATGGGACAACCGTCCCTGGATTAGCTTTCTTTGATTACTATACCGAAGCGAGTTCCAGAGACAATCGCTGTATCGGTAATATCGCAATTGAAGTGACCATGGGCGGCGAGACATTTCAGGCAGTCGGATTTGAAAATCATGGCGGTCAGACCAAAGGGGTTACGACTCCCCTTGGCAAGGTGCTCAAAGGTCATGGAAACCAATACCAGAGCGGTTATGAAGGCTTTGTGAATGAACAGGTGGTGGCGACGTATATGCATGGGCCACTCCTGCCGAAAAACCCTGGGATTGCGGACCTCGTATTGAAGCGGGGACTGCGGCGAACCTATGGGGACGTCAATCTGAAAGGGCTTGATGATACCTTTGAGACCCGTGCCAGAGAAACGATGTTAAAACGGCTTGGCGTATTGAAATAGCCAAATAAAAACTCTCCTTCAGGATGTGGATTCGCTTACCTGCTGGAGAGTTTGTTTTTTACTTCAGTGATTCAAGAACAGAGGGAAGGTCTGCCTGTTCATTGGCCGTAAAGGTGATTCCGATTCCATCGGTTTCATCAAAACGGGGGATGACATGAATGTGCAGGTGGTTCACGGTCTGTCCAGCCGCTTCCCCGCAGTTATTCAGAAGATTCACACCAGCTGCTCCGGTCTTTTCCACTAACAGAGCTGCGACCTTCTTCGCCGCAAGCAGGACTGCTACTGCGGTTTCTTCGTCAGCGGTCAGGATGTTGTCGGTGTGCTGCTTTGGCATGACAATCGTATGACCGCGGGTGACCTGAGAAAGGTCGAGAATCGCAAGCGTCTGTTCATCTTCATAAACAACGGAAGAAGGAATTTTATGATCGATAATATCGCAGAAAATACACATGATAGAAACTACCTCCGGGTTCTATTATACGAAAAAACGCTCCGAAGAGCGTTTTAACAAAGCTTAGTCAGCCGCGAAGACTTCTTCCGCAGCGGAATCCTGTACCAGCATTTCCGGATTGGAATCCTTTAATGCGTTGTAGAGGTTGATGTCATAGACATGGAATCCGTACTTACGGAAGTAGTAGTCGGTAGAAGCATTGGTGATCTTTGTGATATTGGAGAGCGCGGCGATCGCGTCATCCTTGAATTCATTCGGATCATTGGATACGACATTCACAAGATACCAGGTTGCGCCATCAGTAGAAGTAACTTCCGTCCATCCATCATCACTGGAAGCGGAACGGATGACAGAAAGGGCAGCGGAATCATAGCTTGTGGTATTGATTGTGATAATCTCTTCACTTCCTGAACTGGAGGAATTGTTTTCACTTGCGGCCTGAGCCGGGGTGAGACTGCCATCCTTTAATGCGCTTAATGCGGCGGAGGCATCTTCCTGGGAAGTGAAGGTCAGCACAATTGCCTGAATGGGATTGTATTCTTCCGCAATTGCGGTGAAGTGTTCTTCCATATACTTTGTGACTAATTCTTCCGACTGCAGGGAAGGAATCAGATAATCGTTGATATAGTCTTCATCACTCATTCCCGATGCGGAAAGATATTCACTAAAGCTGTCTCCATAGAGGAGATTGTACATGTCCAGGGTTCCCTGGGCCGATTCTTTCATTTCATCAGTGACTTCGATCTCCTGGGCGCTGATGGCGTTGAGCGCATCGCTTGCGGCGGTATCCGACCCGATCGAGGCGAACAGGACATCATAGAGATCACCTTTTGTGACAGACTGATTTCCTACTGTTGCGATAACTTCCGAGGATCCAGGAAGGGTAACGGAGGCGTCCTTACATCCTGCAAGAAGCAGAAGTGCACATCCGGCACTGATAACTTTTCTCATTGCGTTCATGACTCAGTCCTCCAATCCCAGATACTGTTTCACCGCTGCTTCGGTATCCGGATCCGTGAAGGAAATGCCGAGTTCTTCTGCGGTATCCCAGATTGCCTGATTTACAAGCGTCGTATCATAGCTGCTGAGCAGGGAATCGTAGATGCCTGCCTTACTTATTTCAATATCTTCAGTTAATCCATTCTGTGCCCGGTAGAATGCCTCAAGTCCTTCTGGTGTCGACGCATTGCATTGAATGAGGAAGTAACCGAAGTTTTCGGAATATACCCAGTCGGAGATTTCTCCTTCCTTCAGAGAAAGTGACGCCTGCTGGAAGGCACTGTCAAGGGTTGTGGTATTTGCGTCCAGCGTTCCAAGAACTCCACCGTTAGAAGCGGTGCTGGCGTCTTCAGAGAATTCTGCCGCAGCTTCTTCGAAGGTCTTGCCAGAGGCGAGAGCTTCATCTACCGCATCCATGCGGGCCTGTTCATCTTCGGTCGGGGTTCCTTCGCCAGAGTTTCCATCCTCAAACTTGATCAGGATATAGGATACATTGCGGATCTTCAGGTCATCATAATGCTGTTCCGCATACTGGGCGGTCAGTTCAGACTGCTTGAAGTAGTTGATCAGGTATGCCTCAAGTTCATCCGTTCCAGCATATCCAAGACCCTGTAACTGGGCATCCAGTGTCGTACGGTAATCGGAGCCGTAGGTGGACAGGTAGTTGTTCAGAATGGATGTGGATTGGGAAGCGGCGTTGTCTTTCATCAGATCCGTCGTTTCCACTGCCTGGTCAGCGACGGCACGGGTAATGGCTTCGGCTAATGCGGCGGTTCCGTTATTTTTGTACATGGAGTCATATAATCCTGTTGCGGTCACATCCTCACCGTTGATGGAATAGACAACTCCTTCTCCATTGGCTGTTTTGCCTTTCAGTTTGCCTTTGTTCGAGTCGTAGATGTAATACACGGAGATTACCGCGAATACAACGACCAGAAGGCTCACAAACCAGTTCTTTTTAATAAAACTGTTCATATCTTCCTCCCTAGAAAATCCTATTCATTATATGTCCTGACCGGGGACTTTGCAATTTGGGAAGGAGGGTGGAATCGTGAATTTTATCTGAATCTTTTTATCAGGTTCTCTTCGAAGTGTTATCCGTGGAATTGAATTTATGGCGTGTGCTATAATCCCTGATGGAATATATAAGGATAAATGTTTATGAAGACATTAAAGATTGAAAACCTTCACGTGGAAGTGGAGGGGAAAGAGATTCTCAAGGGAGTGAACCTGACCGTGAATGAGGGAGAAGTTCATGCCCTGATGGGCCCCAATGGTAATGGCAAATCAACGTTATTAGCTGCCATCATGGGTCACCCCAACTATAAGGTGACGGAAGGCTCGATAGAGTTTGACGGCCAAAATGTACTGGAAATGACAGTCGATGAGCGCAGCCGCGCTGGATTATTTCTCGCGATGCAGTATCCGCAGGAAATCCCTGGTGTCACCAACTCCGATTTCATGCGGGCAGCGATGAATGTAAGAAGGGAGTCACCGATTCCCTTATTCACCTTTATTAAATCCATGGAAAAGACCATCCGTGATCTTGAGATGAAGGAAGATCTGGCACATCGATTCCTGAATGAAGGGTTCTCCGGCGGCGAAAAGAAGCGCAATGAGATTGTTCAGATGGAACTGCTGAAACCGGATCTTGCGATGTTGGATGAACTGGATTCCGGACTGGACGTCGATGCCCTTCATATCGTCGCAAAAGCCATTAATGAGATGCGGAAGGAATATCCGCTGAGTCTGATTGTTGTATCGCATTATGAGCGGTTCTATGAACTCATTGAACCGCAGTTTGTACATGTACTGGTAGATGGCGTCATTGCGGTGGAAGGCGATGCGGGTCTTGCCAGACGGATTGATGAAGAAGGCTATGACTGGATCTATAAAGAATATGAGATTCAGCCGGCCAGTGAAGCTGCTGCAGTACGTGCCCCGATTCGTCTTGACGCATGTGCGGTATCACAGAAAGCACAGGGGAAGCGATGAATACGATTCGGGTAAATCAGGATATCCGTCTTTCCGAAGGATTCAGCGAATATGTGATTGACAGTGAGCGGGATCTCGAACTGACGCTCAGTGGAGAAGGGAAGTGCCAGGCACTGTTCCGAATCAAACACGCCAAGTCACTTCGCTTGCGCGGATATACCGCAGATGACAGTGAGATGTCCGTCCTGTTCTGGAACGAAAGTACGGATCCTCTGGTATCAGATGAGTCATTCGAGGTCAATGAACGGGCTCATCTTTCCGTTGCTTATGGGGAATGCGAGGCCGCGGAGACAAGACGTAAGATCTATGTGGCGCTTCGTCGTCCTTATGCTTTTGCGGAAGTTCATTCCGCAACTCTGGCAGCGAACAGGAAGGAATATCGGATGAATGTGGTGAACTTTGCGCCGCATACAACTGGAGAAATGAACAATTACGCTGTTGTTTTGAATCAGGGAAGGCTGATGATTGATGCGATTGGTACGATCGTTAAGGGTGCCAAGGGCGCCAAGAGCCATCAGACCAGCCGTGCGCTGAGTTTTGAGTCCGGGCAGCGTTCTACGATTCTGCCGGAACTGTTGATTGATGAAAATGATGTAGAAGCGAGTCACGCCATGTCGATCGGACGAGTGGATGATGAGCAGCTCTATTACCTGATGAGCCGGGGTCTTACCATGCCGCAGTGTACGGCACTGATATCTGCAGGCTATCTGCTTCCAGTTGCGGATGTAATTGACAATGAGGAAGTCCGCAATGTGTTAAAGGCGGAGCTGGAAAGGAAACTCAGCGCATTATGAAAGATTTAAGCACGCTTCGCAGCGACTTCCCGATGCTGAAAAACAACCCGGAGCTGATCTATTTCGATAACGGTGCGACTACGCTCAAGCCACAGGTGGTTATTGATGCGGTGACGGACTTCTATACAACCCATACATCCAATGTTCATCGCGGGGACTATGCGATTGCCGCATTGAATGACCGGCTTTATGATGAAGCTCGTTCTTCGTTTGCGAAATTATTAAATTGTGAGGCCAGGGAAGTGGTGTTCACCCATAATGCCAGCGCTTCATTAAACCAGGTAATCTATGGGCTTTCTCATGGTTTCCTTCATGAAGGAGATATCATACTTACAACGGAAGCCGAACATGCCTCGAACCTTCTGCCGTGGTTCCGCCTGGTCAAAGAAGCAGGCGTTGAAGTGAAATACCTTCCGATGAATGCGCAGGCGAATGTAGACCTCGAAGCGGCGAAGGAACTGTTTACGCCAAGGGTGAAGGTCGTTGCGGTGGCGATGGTGACCAATGTGCTGGGTAGCATTCTGCCGATTAAGGAACTCAGCGCCTTAGCGCATGAAGTCGGTGCGCTTACGGTGATTGATGGCTCGCAGGCGGTGCCGCATATGAAGGTGGATGTCAAAGAGCTGGGAATTGATTTTCTGGCATGTTCTGCCCATAAGATGTGCGGGCCTGGCGGCGTTGGTATTCTGTATGGACGCTATGATCTGCTGGAAGCGATGGAACCGGTATTCATGGGCGGAGATATGAATGCCCGTTTTGATGCGGGATGTGGCTATGAGCTGAAACATGCCCCAACAAGATTTGAAGCGGGAACCCCGAATATTGAAGGGGTGATCGGCGCTGGCGCCGCATGTGAATATCTGCTTCAGATTGGCCTGGATGAGATTCATGCGTATGAAAAGGAACTTCGTTCCTACTTCATGGAACAGATGAAGCAGCTTTCCAATATTCAGGTATATAACCCGGATAATGAATACGGTCCGATTACATTTAATGCGGAAGGGGTATTCTCGCAGGATGCGGCAGGTTATCTTTCTGCCAGAAATATCGCGGTGCGTTCGGGCAACCACTGCGCCAAGATTCTTCATGAGATCATCGGCACGGACAGCACGATCCGGGCGTCCCTGTATTTTTACAACACGAAGGAAGAAGTCGATGCCTGTGTGGCCGCATGTGCGGATATCACATTGGAAAACGCGATTGGGATATTCTTCTAGGAGACAGTATATGAGTGAACTGGAACAGTTATTGGAAGATCCTGCGGTTCTGCGGGAACTGATCATGGATCATTATAAATATCCTCATAACCATTCACTGGTAGAGGATATGCAGTATCGTCGGGCGCATATGTCCAGTGACAGCTGTATTGATGATATTACCGTTCAGGCAAAGATTACAGATGGCCGGATTCAGGATATCCGGTTTGATGGTGTTGCCTGCACGATTTCCACCTCCAGCACCTCGATCATGACCGACCTTCTCAAAGGAAAGACGGTGGAAGAGGCACAGTATCTGATTGATCAGTATATGAACATGGTGGATGGAAAGGAATATGATGCCGCATCGCTGGAGGAGGCAGTGGCGATGAAGAATGTATATCGCCAGGCAAACCGGATTCGCTGTGCGACGATCGGCTGGAAGGCGATCCGGCAGTTGATTGAAGAAAGCGGGGAGACGGATCATGGCGAATGAAAATGATGAAATTCTTTCTTCCCAGGATGAATATAAGTACGGATTTGTAGATAAGGATATCAGTATCTTTGACACCGGAAAGGGAATTTCCGAAGAGGTTGTCCGTACGATCAGTAAGATCAAGAATGAACCGGAATGGATGACCGAATTCCGCGTGAAAGCATATCATCAGTTTGCGTCCATGCCGATGCCGGAATGGGGTCCGGATCTTTCGGAAATCGACTTCCAGGATTTTACCTATTACAAGCGGGTTTCCGAGGAAGCGGAACGCAGTTGGGAAGATGTTCCGGAAGAAGTAAAAAATACGTTTGAAAAGCTTGGAATTCCCGAAGCAGAGCGTAAATATCTTGCGGGTGTTACCACGCAGTATGAATCTGAAGCGGTATACCACAACATGCTGGATGAAGTGCAGTCCAAAGGGGTTATCTTCCTGGATATTGACAGCGGACTTCGGGAGTATCCGGAAATCTTCCGGAAGTATTTTGCGACCATTGTCCCAGTTGGTGACAACAAGCTTGCGGCACTGAACTCCGCGGTATGGTCTGGCGGAAGTTTCATTTATGTCCCACCGGGAGTAAAACTGGAGAAACCGTTGCAGTCCTACTTCCGTATCAATTCGGAGTCCATGGGTCAGTTCGAACGGTCCATCATCATCGTGGATGATGGGGCGGAGTGTTCCTACGTAGAAGGATGTACGGCACCGCAGTATTCCCGTGATTCCATGCATGCGGCAGTTGTTGAAGTGTTTGTCGGAAAGAATGCGAGATGCCGCTATTCCAGTGTTCAGAACTGGAGTTCCAATATTCTGAATCTTGTGACGAAGCGGGCAAAGGTAGAAGCTGGCGGAACGATGGAATGGATTGATGGAAACATCGGTTCCCGTATTTCCATGAAATATCCGGCCTGTATTCTCGCTGGAGAATATGCCCATGGCATGTGCATCTCCATTGCGGTTGGCTCGACGAATCAGTTCCAGGATACCGGTGCCAAGATGATTCATGCGGCACCACATACCAGCAGTACGATTCTTTCCAAGTCGGTATCCCGCAATGGCGGTGTTACCAACTTCCGTGACTGGATCCGGTTTACACCGAATGCGGACTGGAGCCGATCCAAGATTGAATGCGATACATTGATTCTGGATGATCGTTCCAAGTCGGATACGATTCCGCTTGATATCAATGAAAATAACACCTCGGTGATCGAACATGAGGCTAAGGTATCCAAAATTTCCGAAGAAGAACTCTTCTATCTGATGAGCCGCGGTCTTTCCGAGTCTCAGGCAACGGAAATGATTGTCATGGGCTTCTTAGAACCCTTCACAAGAGAACTTCCGATGGAATATGCGGTTGAGCTGAATCAGCTATTGAAACTGGATATGAGCGGGTCGATCGGCTGATGAAGAAATCACAGGCTAGAGCAGCGGGTCTTATCGCAAGGTCCGCTGTTTCTCATTCAACACGCAGAAGTTATGATGCGGCTCTTTTGACTAAGATGAAGGCACTTTCACGGAACGAACCATGCATCGGCTGTTATGTATCAATGAAGGATGAAGCGGATACGCTAGCCTATCTTTCCTGGTGTATTTCTTCCGGGAGAAACGTTGCGGTACCGAAGGTAGAAGGTTCTACGCTTGGGTTTTATCGAATTTCTTCCCTGGAAGAATTACAATCCGGTGCCTTTGGCGTACTGGAGCCAGAAGGGAACGCGGACTCACACATCCCTCTTGAAGCGATCTCCCTGATGTTTGTGCCGTTATCCTCATTTGATGAAACTAACCAGAGAACCGGCTATGGGAAGGGGTATTATGACTCGGTGCTGTTACCCTCGATGAAAAAGATTGGCATAGCCTATCCCGAACAACAGGTTCCTGGGATCGAGGCCGATCCATGGGATATTCCGCTGGATCAAATTTTACTTCCATGAAGTGAAACGGGGATGGGAATACGTGCTATAATGGGAGCCACGGAGGCTTAGCTCAGCTGGGAGAGCGCACCCTTCACAGGGGTGATGTCGCAGGTTCGAGTCCTGTAGCCTCCATTTTTTCTTGGTAAAGATTATGAAGTATTACTGTAAGAGATTTGAAGATTGTTCTGTAGATGAACTGTTTGCGTTTTTTAAGGCAAGACAGGATGTCTTTGTGGTGGAACAGAACTGTGTTTATCCGGATATCGATGAAATCGATAGAATCGCCACGCACGTCTGGCTGGAAGAGGATGGGGCACTTGTTTCCTACCTTCGCTTCTTTGAGCGTAAGGAAGAGCCAGGCACCATACAGATCGGACGCGTTCTTTCCCTGAAGCGCAGGGCACACCTTGGGACTGCCTTAATGGAATATGCCTTATCAAAAATTCCGGAATCCTCACTGTATCTTGAAGCACAGGTTTATGCGATACCGTTTTATGAACAGTTTGGCTTTCAGGTAACTTCAGAACAATTCCTGGAAGATGGAATTCCCCATGTCAAAATGCGGTTACAGCGGTAAACCAACCCATGGTTCCACTTTATGGGAACTCATGAAATTCATGTTGGTATCTTCGATGGTTTCTATCATTCAGCTGATCAGCGTCAATCTGTTTGTGATTTGGATGCGTGATTGGACGAGCCCATTGCCGGGGATTCTTATGGGTATCTTTTCGGAAGAAACCGTTGGGGCAGGGAACGCCACCTGGGGTTATGTGCTTCCGTTTTTCCTGTCGAATCTGCTTGCGAATATCTATGGATTCTTTCAAAACCGCAGGACTACCTTCCACAGTGAGGCACCTGTCTCACGGATTGGAATTTATCTAGTGGTGGTGTTTCTGTTGATACTGTTTTCAACTGTTTTGCAGGGGCGGCTGGTATTCTGGATGAAGGGAGTGCTTTCCATCAGCTCAACACTAGCGCCGACTCTTGCGGCAATGGCGGCAGGAATGGTTCAGTTTGCGGTGCTGTTTCCGTTAGAAAAATATGTGTTATTCAAAACGCGGGAGGAATAATGATCATGCCTGAAGTAAGTATTATTGTGCCGGTCTATAATGCCGAACAAGCTCTGGATCGGTGTATCAGCAGTATTCTCAATCAGGAATACCGTGATATTGAACTGATTCTCATGGATGATGGATCAAAGGATGGCTCGGCATCCATCTGTGACTCCTATGCGGAGAAAGACTCCCGGG
This sequence comes from Solobacterium sp., assembly GCA_017469355.1. Taxonomy (GTDB): domain Bacteria; phylum Bacillota_I; class Bacilli_A; order Erysipelotrichales; family Erysipelotrichaceae; genus Bulleidia. Next base: position 60,151 of record JAFUGM010000046.1, read on the forward strand.
TTAAGGTGGTTCATAAGGAAAACTCTGGAGTCAGCGATACTCGTAACCAGGGAATCGAGCGCGCCACGGGGAAGTATATTCAGTTTCTTGACGCGGATGACTGGATTACTTCTGATTCCACAAAAATGCTGGTGCGAACGGCGGAAGAAACGGATGCGGATCTTGTGGTAGGTGAGTTTTACCGTGTGGTTGGAGATCATCTGTCCCGTAAGGGAAGCATTGAGTCTGATCGGGTACTGACCCAGCAGGAATATGCGGAATTCATGAAGCTTTCTCCAGCGGATTATTACTATGGGGTGATCTGGAATAAGCTGTATCGAAAAGAGATTCTTGACACATATCAGATCCGCATGGATTCGGGAATCAGCTTCTGTGAAGACTTTATATTCAATCTTGAATATGTGCTTCACTGTAAGCGGATCGCTCCGTTGAATCTTCCGGTATATTACTATGTCAAAACCGAAGGGTCACTGGTCTCTCAGAATATGAGTCTGAAGCGTCTTTATGACATGAAGACAAGTGTCTATCAGTACTATGACTCCTTCTTCCGCAATGTGCTGGATGAAGCAGAATATCGCAAGGAACGTCCTGGTATCGCCGCGTTTCTTGTCAGTGCCGCAACCGATGAGTTTACGATACCCTTCGTTCCCGGCACAAAGAAGGTTGGGGAGGAGAAGCTTTCTTTCTATAGCTCAGATAGACATGTCTTATCCAATGCGGTATATGATCTGAATAAACTCTATGAGCATCTGCTTCATACAGTTGCGCTTAAACATGAGCTCTCCCTGAATGAAGTGAAGGTCTTTTCTGCCATTCGGGCCATTGGCTCTGTCAGTTCATTAAAGGAGCTGGCGGATCGAAGCGGGGTAGGAGAAACGCATGTACTTGCGGCGCTGCAGGTGCTTGCGACCAAACCCCTGATCCGGGTATCCTTTGCGCCGCTGAGTGCCTCGATCATGACGGATCGGGGTGCAGGACTCATGCATGATCTTGATCACGCAGAAGCGGATTTTGAAACGATGTGTCTGGAAGGACTGAACGAAACGGATCGGGAAGCATTTCTTGAGAATGTCTCACATGTGCTCAATCATATTCGTACTGCGTTATCGCAATAAGGTGAATTATGAACGATATGTCACTTGATACCTCTGCCGCATTATTATGCGGAAAGGATAACTGGACCAGCAGGGAAGCAACGGAAGAAGGAATTTCTTCTGTGCGCTTCAGTGATGGCCCGCATGGGCTCCGCGTCGAGTCTGGAAACGGGCTTGGATTCAATGAGTCTCATCCTTCTTCTGCCTATCCCACCGCATCGCTTTCCGCCTGCTCGTTTGACCGTGAACTTCAGAAAGAACTGGGACGTCATCTTGGGGCGGAGTGCCGGGAAGCTGGAGTCAATGTGCTTCTTGGCCCAGGTGTCAATCATAAGCGAAGTCCTTTATGCGGGCGTAATTTTGAATATTACAGTGAAGACCCATATCTTACATCAGAGCTGGCATCCGGTTATATAATCGGGTTACAGGAATGTGGTGTTGGCGCCTGCGTAAAGCACTTTGCGGGAAACTCCCGTGAGTATGGAAGGATGGCGCAGGACAGTGTCATTGATGAGCGTGCACTTCATGAACTGTATCTGTCTCAGTTTGAACGGATTGTTCGTAACGCCCACCCCTGGTCGATGATGGCTGCCTATAACCGGCTGAATGGAACTTATTGTTGCGAAAATGAAGAACTGCTTTCTTCTGCGAAGGAGAAGTGGGGATTTGACGGTGCATTTATTTCTGACTGGGGTGCCGTCGCGGATCCGGTAAACAGCGCAGCGGCGGGTCTTACGCTTGAGATGCCAGGCGGAGCACATGAAAGTGACGAGCTGATCAAAGAAGCGGTTCATCGAGGAGACTGTACTGCAGAAGCGATTTATGCACGAGCGAAGGAATTACGAACACTATCCGAGCGCACCTCCACCCTTGATTCGGTTCCGGAACTTCATTCATCCCATGCGGAGTTTGCGCAGCGGCTTGCGGAAGAAAGTGCGGTGTTATTGAAAAACAACGGAATCCTTCCGTTCCAGCCTTCAGATTCCATCGCCTTGATTGGCCCATTTGCGAGAACCCCCAGAATGCAGGGGACTGGCAGTTCCAAGGTCAATGTTAGAAACTCAGATTGTCTTTATGATGTCATGAAGAAGGAGCGGGCCGTATTCGCTTATGCGAAAGGTTACTCTCTTGACCATGCGGAAGTAGATGAAACGCTTGAAGCGCAGGCCCTGGCACTTGCGGAACGCAGTTCCAGAGTTCTTGTGATCACCGGATTACCAGAAGGGGAAGAAGCCGAAGGCTATGACCGCACGCATATGAACCTTCCGTATAATCAGATTCATCTTATCCAGGAGCTTCATAAAGCGAATCGGAATATCGTGGTGGTGCTGCAGTGTGGGGCACCGGTAACGACGGAATGGAGTGATGTCTGCGCTGCGTTACTATGCATGTATCTCAGTGGTGAACGGGGTGGACAGGCATTATGGAATCTTCTGAGCGGAGCCGTATCGCCCTCCGGGAAACTTGCGGAAACCTGGCCCATCTCCAAGGAACAGACACCATGTGATCTGACCTTCCGTGATTCGATCCTGCGGGTATTATATAAAGAATCCATTTTCTCCGGCTACCGGTATTACAGTACCGCTGGTATCACTCCCGCCTGGCCATTTGGGTATGGCCTTTCCTATACCAGCTTTGCCTATTCAGATCTTCAGGTAAGTTCCTATGAAGATCGGGTTAAGGTAACCCTGAAACTTACAAATACGGGAAATAGGGCAGGAAAGGAAATCGTTCAGCTTTATATCGGTATGGAAAAAAGCCGGATTGCCCGTCCAATAAAGGAACTCAAGGGATTTGAAAAGGTATTTCTTTCTCCAGGAGAAGAGCAGACCATTACCTTTGAACTGGATGAGCGCAGCTTTGCCTACTATGACACGAAAAAACATGATTGGATGGTAGAAGCAGGGGTATATCAGATCATGGTGGGGCCTTCTTCGGAAGAACTTCCGCTTTGTGCTTCAGTTATAAGAAACGGTACCCTGACCCCATATTCTTCGATACCACTGGATTATCTTACCTGGAATGAACAGGGTCAGCTTGATATCAGTGATGACGCATTTGAGGAAGTGCTTGGTCATCCGATCCCAGCTGAGCGGGAAGGATTTCCAGTAACACCAAGCACAACGATCTATGAATTAACAGAACGTGGGTTTGGGGCAGTTATAAGAAAGCTGACCCACCGGATTCTGGAACGACACAGCTTCCCTGGGGTAAGTGAAGAAATGGTGCTGGAAGCTCCACTTCGCTCCATTCTGTGGTTGGGAGATAAGGTAAGCTGGAAAACAGTATATGAAGCAGCGGCGCTCTTCAATCATAAAGGAAGTATGTGGAAGGTGTGGAAGACGATTAAGAAACAATGATGAAACAGTGGCGGGGATGGTTCCCCGCCACGTTCTGTATAGTTGAAGTAATAGTTCACACGTTCTATATCACGATTCTGCGTACTGCTATTTGTGATGATTCAATGTGTTCAAGCCTTACTCAAACCATGAATGAGTTGAACAAATTACTGAAGAAGTGATGCGGAACGCGTTGCTATCTGTTTTTTACCTACTTGTGCTCGTTTCCAAGTTCTTCCGCCCGATTGATACAGGCAGTATCGGCTTCCTGAATGAGTTGTTCAAAGCCTTTGGCTTTTAACAGGGAGATCGCTTCAATTGTTGTTCCTCCCTTGGAACAGACTTCATCGACAAATGAAGAAAGCGGCTTGTCCGGAGAAGCCTGAAGCAGCTTACCGCTGCCGATCATGGTTTGAACCAGCAGCTCACGGGCAGTCGACTCCTCTAATCCACGGGCAACCGCATCATTCAATAAACATTCCACTAGATAATAGAAATAGGCGGGTGTACTTCCGTTTACAGTAATGATATTGCACATCTGTGATTCCGGAATTTCCCGTGCGACACCCATGGAAGAAAACAGGTTCATCGCAAGCTCAAAGTCTTCATCCGAACAGAGTTCATTCCGACATAACGCAGCGGCTCCTTCTGATAACTGCAGGGGCGTATTTGGCATTGCCCGCATGGCGGGAAGTTCACCAAAGGCCCGAATGAACCGCGCAATCGGAATGCCGGCGACGATGGTAAGAATGCATTGCGGGGGACAGGATGAAAGCTCTGAAAGAGCGGTGTCAATATCCTGTGGCCGAACCGCGATTAACAGGATATGCGCAGATGCGGAAAGGTCGGCTGGAGAGGATGCGATGGTGATGCCAAGGGAAGAGGCTTCCTCACATTTTTTGCTGGATGAATCATATGCCGCTAGATCATTGGGATCCATGGCTTTGACTGCGCCTTTGGCGATGGCCATACCCATATGGCCTAAGCCAAGTATTCCGATTTTTTTCATAAAACACCTCCGATATCTTTATCCTACTTCAATGCGGTAAAATAATGCCATGTATTTGCTGGAATGTTATATCGAACATCCGGTACGGTCCATCGATCGTACCTTTACCTATCGCAGTGAAGAACCGGTGCTTCCCGGAGTCCGGGTCAAGGTTCCGTTTCATCACCGCACGGTGCTGGGTTTTGTGGAACAGGTGAATGTAACCGAAGAATCGATCGAATCACTTTCGAAACACTTTGGCTATGACGTACTTCCGGTGGAGGAAGTTCTTGATCAGGAGCCGTTATTAAACGGGGAACTGGCAGGACTGGCGCATCATATGCATGAAGAAACACTGAGCACGGTAATTTCCTGTTATCAGGCGATGCTGCCGGGGAAGATCAAACCAGCCGGAAAAGATTCCAAGGTGGTGGAAGAAACCTGGGTGAAGCTTTCCGACGAGGAAGTCTCGCTTACGCCAAAAGAGCTGGAAGCCTATTGCTTTGTGCGTGAGGAAGGGGAGATGCGCTATCATACGCTTCGCGAGCATTATCCCAATCAGGCAAGAAACCTCATCGCAAAACATGCGCTCATTTCCTTTAAAAAGGAACGTGAGGCCGCAATGCGTCCTGTGGTAACACGAACCACAGGTCCGGTGTTAACGGCAGAACAGAATGCCGCAATTCAGGAAATTGAACAGGGAGCAGATACGGTATATCTGCTTCATGGACAAACGGGCAGCGGTAAGACAGAAGTATACCTTCATCTTGCGGAGAATGCGCTGAAGCAGGGGAAGCAGGTATTGATTCTTGTGCCGGAGATTTCCTTAACGCCGCAGATGATTGAACGGGTATCCGGACGTTTTGGTGAAGAACTTGCGATTTATCACAGTGGACTCAATCCTCAGGAGAAATATGAACAGTACCGGATGGTGAAAAACGGCAGGGCTGCTGTTGTCGTCGGCACAAGAAGCGCCGTATTTCTTCCTTTTCAATCTCTAGGTTTGATTGTCATGGATGAAGAACAGGACGGTTCTTACAAACAGGAAGTTCAGCCGGCATATCATTGCCGGGATATCGCGATCTATCGGGCAAACTATCATCACTGCAAATGTGTTCTTGGCTCCGCAACACCTTCGCTGGAAACCTATGCCCGTGCATTACGGAACGTCTATCACCTTGTAACCTTGAAGGAGCGGGTCAATCGTTCCTTACCAAACGTTACGATTGTTTCGATGAAGGAAGCGATGCGGCATGGACAGTCACCGATTCTTTCGGATGAACTGTTAGAACGGATGAATGAGACACTGCAGAACGGGAAACAGGTCATTCTGTTATTGAATCGACGGGGCTTTCATACGATGTTACGATGCGGTTCATGCGGAGAACCGCTCAAATGCCGCCATTGCGACATCACACTTTCCTATCACCGGGACAGCAGAAACCTGGTATGTCATTCCTGCGGCAGTTCGTTTCCTGTTCCTGCAGTTTGTCCTTCCTGTGGCGCAAGAAGCGGGTTTTCCTATTCCGGATATGGGACGCAGCGTCTGGAACAGGAGGTCAAAGAACGCTTTCCTGACGCCCGTGTTCTGCGCATGGATGCGGATACAACATCTGCTCATAACGCGCATGAGCGCCTGTTGACTTCCTTTGGAGCTCATGGAGCGGATATTCTGTTAGGAACACAGATGATTGCCAAGGGTCTGGATTATCCCGATGTGACCCTGGTTGGAATTCTGAATGGGGATGAAGGGCTGAACCGGACGGATTACCGTTCCTGCGAAGTGACATTTGATTTACTGATGCAGGCATCGGGACGAAGCGGGCGGTCCGCATCGAAAGGGGAAGTCGTGCTTCAGGCATTTGATCCCTCTCATTATGCGGTGGTAACTGCCGCAAAACAGGATTATGAATCGTTCTTTCAGGCAGAGATGCGTTACCGTCATGCGGCGCAGGAGCCTCCCTATACCTATCTGATTTCCATTACGCTTTCTGATCGTAAGGAACCCCGTATGAATGAAACTGCCCTGAAGCTTTACCGGGCGCTTTCCAGTATGGAGTTCCGTACAATTGGTGTCATCCCATTACCAAAGCGCAGAGATCAATACCGATCCCGGATTCTTCTGAAAGGAAAGAATCTCGATCAGATGCGGGATACACTTCGAACTGTACTGGAAAATGATGCGGATTTTACACGGCAGGATATTCGGATTGATGTCAATCCGATGACATTGGAGTAAGCAATGAACGGAAGAGAATATGCCTTACAGGTGTTATATCGAGTGAATTATGAAGGCGCATTTGCGAGTCTTTTAATGCGGACGATGCCTAAAGAGTTGTCGATCGAAGATCGTCATCTTGCCAGTGAGATTGTCTATGGAACATTGCGCAATTATACAATGCTGGAGTATCAATGGAAGGATCTTGCGTCGAAGTCTGTACGTCCAAAATCTGCGGTGTTATTAAATCTTTCGGTATATCAGCTCCAGTATATGGACCGGATTCCGCCCTATGCGGTGATTCATGAAGCGGTGGAACTTGCCTCACAGCGGGATCGTGGATTTATCAACGCTCTCCTGCGTAAGGTCTTAGATCGGGGTGTTCGATGTCCAGAAGGTGATTGGCCAACGAAAGAAGCGATTGAAACTTCACATCCTGAGTTGATTCTTCGAATGTGGGAAAAACAATACGGGAAAGAGACTGCATTGCGCATTGCGGAGGTTGACCAGCAACGCCCGGTTCTTTATGGCCGGTGGAACAGCCTGATCGAAAAGGGAGAGGAAACAGAATCCTATGACTGGGTGGATGACACTGGATTTCGGATTCATGATTCGGAAGCGATTCAGAGTGCGTTAAAGGAAGGAAAGATTCTGATTCAAAGCCGCTCATCCCAACAGATCGCACCCTTACTTGATGTTTCACCTGGCATGCGGGTATGGGATGTCTGTGCCGCTCCTGGCACAAAGTCCCAGCAGATTGCCTGCCTGATGCGCAATGAAGGAGAACTTCTTTCCACCGATCTTTACAGCGAGCGGGTTTCTCTGATTGATGCGCTGATGGAGCGGACTGGTGTAACGATCGCGACAACCATGGTGAAGGACGCAGCGATTCACGGAGAGGAAGACCTTGGGACCTTTGACCGTATCCTGATTGATGCGCCTTGTTCAGGTCTGGGGGATCTCAGCCATAAACCGGAAATCCGTTTTCATATCACACCGGAATCACTGGATGAACTTGTTAAGACACAAGCCGCGATTCTTGAGGCATGTCATGATCGGCTGCGGGCGGGAGGGAAGCTCGTCTACAGCACCTGTACTTTGAACAAGAAGGAAAATGAGAAGCAGATTCAATCCTTTCTTCAAGCTCATAAGGACTTTGAACTGCTCTTTGAACATACATATTTTCCATATGAACTGGAAAGTGATGGTTTTTATGCGGCAGTTTTGAAACGAAATTAGCATCTGATGCGCATACTTGTGAAAAATCGTTATAATTAGATTAATAAGAGAGAGGTATCTAATCATGTTTGGCTTTGGTGAGATGATAAATCGTTTGAAACAGGATCCGAAACGGATCGTGTTTACCGAGGGTGCAGACCCTCGTATTCTGGAGGCCGCAAGCCGTCTGCTTGCCAGTTCCTTCCTGCATCCAGTGTTACTGGGAGACGAGCAGGAAATCTATGCGGCTGCGGAAGAATCCGGCTTCAATATCCGTGGTGCAGAGATTGTCGATCCTAAGACATGGGATCGCTATGATGAAATGGTTGACGCATTTGTGGAACTGCGTAAGTCCAAGGGAATGACTCGTGAGACTGCAGAGAAACTGCTTGCGGGTCCGAACTATTTCGGAACCATGTTAGTAAAGATGGGCGTTGCGGATTGCCTGCTTGGTGGGGCAACCTACAGTACTGCGGATACCGTACGTCCTGCACTTCAGATCATTAAGACAAAGCCGGGAAATACAATTGTAAGCAGCTGCTTCATTCTGGTACGTCCTTCCGCAACCGGTGAAAATGAAGTGCTTGCGATGGCAGACTGTGCGATTAATATCAAACCATCGGAAGATGAGCTGGTAGAAATCGCTGGCGAAACCATTAAGTGCGCAAAGGTGTTCGGTGTAGATCCAAAGGTTGCGTTCCTGTCCTATTCCACACTTGGTTCAGGAAAGGGTGAAGAAGTTGAGAAGATGCGCAGCGCTGCAGCGAAGGCGAAAGCAAAGTTCCCGGAAACTCCGATTGAAGGAGAACTGCAGTTCGACGCCGCCGTCGCACCTCGTGTCGCAAGAACGAAGTGCCCGGGCAATCCGGTTGCCGGTTATGCCAATACGTTTATCTTCCCGGATATCAACTCCGGTAATATCGGATATAAGATTGCGCAGCGTATGGGTAACTTTGAAGCCTACGGTCCGATTCTGCTTGGTCTGAATGCACAGATCAATGACCTGTCCCGTGGCTGTAATGCGCTGGAAGTCTATTCCATGGCGATTATTACCGCCGCACTCAGCTGATCATGCAGTGCAAACGCTGTGGTAAATCCATTCCGGAGCTTTCCTTCAAATGTCCCTATTGCGGCAAACGTACGCAGAAGGGCTGGGAACAGGAAGGAAAGAAGGCACTGAAGCCGATCACGGATATTGTGAAAAAGATTAAACCTTACTGAGGAGTACCTGTGGAATATGGGTATTCCTTTTTCTCTCAGTGCGGGGTGATTATGCTATGATAATGAACATGCGAACGATCTATGATCTTCCTCTTTCCAAAGCGGAGGAAATGCTTGCCGGATACGGGCAGAAACCGTATCGTGCCAAGCAGTTATATAACTGGCTTTATCGAAAACGGGCACTGTCATTTGCGGAAATGAGCGACCTTCCTGCAGCTTTGACACAACAGCTGGCAGAAGTGTACTGCACCATGCCGGTGACACTGTTAGATAAGCAGGTGGCCCGTGACCGTACTGCCAAATATCTGTTTGAACTGTCTGACGGCTCTACGATTGAGACGGTTTTAATGCATTTTAATTTTGGAAAGTCCGTCTGTGTTTCATCGCAGGTGGGCTGTAATATGGGCTGCGCCTTCTGCGCCTCCGGCCTTTTGAAGAAACAGCGCGATCTGACAGCTGGTGAAATGGTTGGACAGATCATGTATATCCAGAAGGAACTCGATGCGGAAGGGGAACGGGTAGACAATGTCGTAGTGATGGGAACGGGTGAACCGTTTGACAACTATGACAACGTGCTTGATTTCTGTTCCATCATCAACAGTGATCATGGCCTCTCCATCGGTGCCCGTCATATCACGATCAGCACCTGTGGAATTGTACCTTCCATTCGTCGGTTTGCGGAAGGTCATTATCAATATAATCTGGCCATTTCCCTCCATGCGCCGAATGATGAACTTCGCCGTGAATTAATGCCGGTAGATCGGGCATATCCGCTCGATGAATTAATGGATGCACTGCGCAGTTACAGTGAGGATAATCATCGCCGCCTTACGTTTGAATATATTCTTCTTAAAGGAGTCAATGACAGTGATGAACATGCGGTTCAACTGGCGGATTTAATTCGTGGAATGAATGCGTATGTGAATCTGATTCCCTATAACGAAGTGGATGAAAATGGATTTAAGACCACAGATGAACGTACATCACTTCGCTTTTACGATTTGATTATGAAACATGGTGTAAAGGCGACGTTACGCAGTAAGCACGGAGATGATATCGACGCTGCCTGCGGACAGCTTCGAGCCCGCCATGAAAGGAACCGGGAATGAAGTATTTCGGTCTTACAGACCGCGGAAAACTGCGGAAGACAAATCAGGACAGTTACGTCATCGCCTCTAACCGGGCCGGTGATGTTTTCGCTATTGTATGCGATGGAATCGGCGGCGGAAAAGGAGGAGATATTGCCAGCCGTATGGCTGTAAATCACTTCTCCATTGCGTTTTCCATGAATGAGGGATTTGCGGAGGAGGCACATGTCCGCAAATGGCTGAATCTTGAGATTCCGGCCGCGAATGAAGAGATTTTCCGTACGGGCAGAAAGAACGCGGAACTCAAAGGGATGGGAACGACACTGACAGGTGTACTCATTACCTCGTGTGGACGGTTTATCGTCAATGTCGGGGACAGCCGTACCTATTCCTATCGATCCGATGGGAGTTTTCGTCAGCTTACCGTAGATCATACACTGGTCAATGATATGGTCCGTCATGGGGAACTGACGAAAGAAGAAGCGAAGAATTACCCAAGAAAGAATGTCTTAACCAACGCGCTTGGGGTATGGGAGAAGTCGCGGTTTGATCTGGAACGATATGATGAGGAGGTCAGTGGCTTTCTTGTCTGTTCCGATGGACTACATGGATATGTGGAGGAAGAAGTCATTTCTTCCATCGTTTTGAATCGGGAAATGGATCCTGCCATCCGTGTGCGTAAACTGTACAGCAAAGCGATGAGTGCGGGCGGATATGACAATATCACCGCAATCCTGATTGACCTGGAAGGAGATGAGTTATGAGTAACAATCTCATCGCCAACCGATATGAGGTATTCCAGCATATCGGCCAGGGTGGAATGGCAGATGTCTTTCTTGCGGTGGACACGATTCTCAATCGTCAGGTAGCAGTAAAGATCCTGCGGAGTGAATTGTGTACCGATGCGGTATCCGTGCTTCGCTTTGAGCGTGAAGCACAAGCCGCAACGGCATTGTCTCATCCCAACATCGTAGAGATCTACGATGTCGGAGATTATAAGGGACATCATTATATTGTCATGGAATATGTTTCCGGGAAGTCCCTGAAACAGGTGATTCAGCAGCGTGGTGCGCTGCTTACTGAAGAAGCGATTGATATCATGAAACAATTGACTGGCGCGACTGCTGAAGCGCATCGACGAGGTATCATTCATCGTGATATCAAACCTCAGAATGTCATCGTGAAATCTGATGGTTCAATCAAGATGCTGGATTTCGGCATCGCATTAGCGAAAGGGTCAATGCAGCTGACACAGGCGAATAATGTTATGGGATCTGTGCACTACCTGGCACCTGAACTTGCTAAAGGTGAATCAGCCAGTCCGCAATCAGATATCTATGCCCTGGGAATTGTGCTCTATGAGATGTTGACCGGGGATGTACCGTTTAAAGCAGAACAGGCCGTGCAGGTCGCATTGATGCAGATGCATAATGAAATGCCGGATGTGCGTTCCATTAATCCTGATATCCCGCAGTCTGTGGCGAATATTGTCATTCGGGCAACAGCCAAGAATCCAGACCAGCGGTATTCCTCCTGTAATGAAATGCTGGAGGCCTTACGGGTATGTTTGCGACCAGAAAAGCGGAATGAAAAGAAACTGAATCTGACTGATTCCGCCGCCTTTGTACGTGCTGCTTCTACGGAGTCTATCCGTCAGAAGGAACAGACCAGAATGCAGAATGTGGATCCTGATCTGGCCCGTACTGGCATCCGTAATACGGTTGCGCCGAAAAAACATGTTGCGCCCTTAGAGCGTACGGGTTCAGGACGTTTTGTAAAACCGGCGCGGATTGCCCAGAAGGAAACTCCGGTCAAAGAAGAACGGAAAAGCAGTGTGCGATCTGCCGTACAGCGCAAACAGAAGGTGCAGCCGTTATTTGTTATACTTGTGATTCTTCTTGGACTGTTAGTGATCAGCGGGGTGTACTTTGCGCTGAACGCATCCGGGATTCTGAATCCCACCGCAAATACCATCGTTGTACCGGATCTTGTAGGTCATACGCTGACAGAAGCCCGGGCGATCTGTACGGATAACAGCCTGGTATTGGATACTTCCACTGTGGAATATATGCTTACAGAGAATATAGAAAAGGGACAGATTATTTCCGTAACACCTTCCGCTGGTGAGGAAGTGGAAAAGGGCACCCGCATCAGTGTCGCGGTTTCTTCTGGTATTGGAGTTACGGTAGAAGATTACCGTAACAGAAATATCAATGATGTGATCCGTGAGCTGTCACAATATACCTATTTGAAGGTAACGACACGGGAAGAAAGCAGTTTTGCGATCAAAGCAGGAGATGTCATACGTCAAGAACTTCTGGAGCCTGGGATGATGTTCAACCCGAATACCGTCAGTGAAATCGTGCTTGTTTATTCGGGTTATCCCGAAGTGACCATTCCGGAAGATATTGACGGAATGAGCGTAGAAGAAGCATCTGCGATACTGGAATCCATGGGTGTGGAAGTATTCTCTTCTACACTTGATACAACCGGGTTATCGGAAGAGGAAATTGCGAACCTTCATACGGGAGTTGTGATCCGTTCGGATCCGGTAGCTGGAAGTGTCTACACGCAGAAGGAAGATAATTATGTGGTGCTTTATTATTACTGATCGGAGAGGTCAATGAACGCACGAATCATACGTATTTTATCCAAGGATTATACACTTCTTCTTGAAGACGGGCGCCGTGTACAGGCGGTTGCGATGGGGAAGCTGAGAAAATCCTTTTCCCCTGTGGTTGGCGATCTTGTGGAAGCACAGGATCTTGGCAGTACATGGGGAATTCAGAAAATCCTTCCGCGGAAGAACGTGCTGGTTCGGCCTCCCTGTGCCAATGTTGATCAGGCACTCATCGTCATGTCGGTGAAGGACCCTGATTTTTCTCCGGCATTAATTGACCGCTTAACCGCATTGATAGTTCATGCGGGTATTACGCCATTACTATGCGTCACAAAGTGTGATCTTGGAATTTTGCCAGAGTTTGAAGCACGGATTCAGGAATATGAAGCAGGGCCAATGAAAGTTGTCCGTACCGCAGCCAATTCTCTGAATCCTGAAGTAGCAGATCTCTTCCGGGATAAGGTCACAGTGCTTACAGGCCAAAGCGGTGCAGGAAAGAGTACATTATTGAATGAGATCAACCCTGAATTTCATCTGGAAACGCAGGAGATTTCCAAAGCACTGGGACGAGGGAAGCATACTACCCGGCACAGCGAACTTCATGAAGTAGCAGGCGGTCTTGTGGCGGATACTCCGGGGTTTTCGTCTCTGGATTTTACATCCATGACCATTGAAGATCTTGACGATGCTTTTCCGGACTTTGAACCATACCTTGGCCATTGTCGATTCAATGACTGCATTCATGAAAATGAACCGGATTGTGCGGTCAAAGAGGCAGTAGAAGCGAAGAAGATTGCCCGGGTGCGGTATGATAACTATCTTGATATTCTTAAACTCATCAGGGAGAAGAAGGAGAGCTGGCAGTGAAACGTAATGTGATTGTGGCACCATCGGTGCTTTCCATGGATTACAGTCAGATGAAGGAACAGTTGGATGAAGTATCTGCCAGTGGGGCAGAGTGGCTTCACTTTGATGTGATGGACGGACACTTTGTGCCGAACCTGACATTTGGCCCGGATATTCTGAAAGGATTCCGCAAAGCATGTGATCTGTTTCTTGATGTTCATGTGATGATTGAACGTCCGGCATTTTTCAGTGAAAAGTTTCTTACCGCAGGAGCGGATAATTATACGTTCCATTATGAGGTAATGAAGGAAGTAGAAGATATTCATAATCTTGCGTCATTAGTACATTCCCAGTCCAAATCGGTCGGCATTTCGATTAAACCGGATACTCCAGTCGAGGTATTGAAACCATTTCTTAACGACTTTGATGTCTTTCTGATCATGTCGGTAGAACCTGGGTTTGGCGGGCAGAAGTTTATTCCGGAAAGCCTGGATAAGATTCGAACACTGCGTGGATGGCTTGATGAAGCTGGAAGTAAGGCGCATATTGAAGTGGATGGCGGAATCAATGAGACAACGGCAGTTCTGGCGAAAAGCGCTGGGGCGGATGTATTAGTGGCGGGATCGTATATCTTCCGTCAGAATATCAGAGAGGCGGTGAAATCTCTTGCGTGATTGTGTAGTAGTGCTGAAACTGGCAGATCATCTTCCAGACTTTACAGATGTGGATTACATCGGTGCGGATAAAGGTGCACTGTTTCTTGCGAAAAAGAAGCAGCGTATGGTCTTTTCCATCGGTGACTTTGATTCGGTAACAGAGAACGAAAGGGGATGGATTGAACTTTACAGTGATGAAGTGATCGCCCTGAATCCGGTAAAAAACAACAGTGACTCTGAAGCTGCGGTCGATGAGGCGATCGCTCGAGGTTATCGAATGATTTATATCGTCGGAGCGACTGGTGGGCGTCTTGACCACGAAATCGTGAATATTCGACTCTGCTGGAAATATCCGGATAGGGTTGTTTTGTTTGATGACAAGAATTATACCCGGGCATTAGGAGAAGGGGCACACCGGGTCAACCGGAATGGCTACCAGTATTTCTCTATGTTTGCGGAGAATGAATGCGAGATCAGTCTGAATGGATTTCGTTATGAACTGGATCATCGGGTACTGACAGAAAAAGACCTCTACGGTCTTTCCAATGAGATTATTGGTGAAACCGGAGAGATCTATGTCCATCGCGGATCGATACTCACGGTACAGACAAATGACTAAAGAGAACTCCGATCAGAGTTCTTTTTAATAGCCTTATACTGTAGCATTTGGAGGGACACTTATATACAGTAAAGGATAAGGCTGAATCGATTTGGAAAATAATTATGGGGGCAGTTTTAGTGCAGAATAACACTGCCGTGTCCATTTAATGTCCTTTCTTATCTGGCATCTGGAATCCAGAATAAAGCTTTTTCGTTCCGGTTAACTCCAGATTCTATGCGTTAACATCTCTTACTAAAATGATTGTGACCTTTGAGTGTCCTTTCGATTTATGCGGAAGGATATCTGAATTTTAGACTGTTTTACTGGTATGGGCAGCTATGCCTGGGGAGCAAAGACAAAAAATGACATTGTTTCCGAGACAGTGGGTGTAAAAAATTCGGGTTCATTGCTGTTTGGAATCATGGGATTTCTGAACCCCTGCACTTCATTTGTGATACCTGAAAGTCATCGATACTGGAACTTTGTAAAGAAAAATTATTTTGATTTTTTGAGAAAGATGTTGGATATTTGTTGGACATGCTGAATTAATTCTTTTCTCTAAGCAGGGATAAGTCTTCGAGATTTTTTATCATGATCTGCTTTTTCACGTATTGAGTATGAGGAAATTTGCGGAACATTGGTTTCTATCAAACAGGAGTGTAGCTATGGGAAAAGGACTGGGAAAAGGCTTGAAATTATCACCTAAAGCAGTAATTTCAGCTCTCGCTTTACCGCTTGCTTTAGCGGTATCGCTGAAATTAAGTTCACCGCTATGGATCACGGTTTATGCGGAAGAAACGGAAGCGATCACTGAGGTCAGTTCTGAGGAAAATAAATCAGAATCTGTTCAGGATAGTTCTTCTGACAGTAGCGCTGTTACTGAAGTGAATGAGAGCAGTGATACTGGTGATCATTCGGACGAACAGATTATCGTGGATAACCAGGATCCTTTCACTGTGGACTCCATTCCTGCAGATACTGGATACTACACTGATCCTGTTAGCTATGATGACCAGTATGTTCCTGTAGATAATTCTGGTGGACAGAGTGAATATGCGGGTGAAACCGGAGGTTCCTATGAAGTTCTGATTCTAGAACCTTCTTCAGATGAAACGGGCAATGTTATTGCTAGTGAAGGTTCAAATGAAACGGATGAGGACGCAACGGATACAATCATTGGTAACGCAGAAGGATCTGGAGAAGATGATCCTGATGAAGAGGTGATTGAAGATAAGGACACAGATTCGACAGACCCAGCTACTTCAATAACTCCGACCGATGCGGAATCTGATGAACCGAAAACGGAATCAGATCCTGGTGAAACGACAAATGAAGTAAACGATGACTCTGTTGGACAGGGAGTGGCTCAATCAAACCAGGTGACTTTTACTGCCGCTGCGAGTGCCCCAGCAGTAACTGCCGCTGCATCTACTACCGAAGATTCATTACTTCAAAAGAAAATTACGAATGCGTTACAGGAAAATGAAGACAGCAACCATCAGATCAGCGGTGTAGTTCAGATTGTCCTGGATAAGGAAACTTCTTATGAAGGAGATGTTGAAGTTTCCTACGGAGAAACCGGAAAGTATTCCGCCTATACATTTGCGGATGATTTCGAATTGGAACTCATTGCGGAAGATGCAGGTGGAGATGGTCTTAAAGCAGATAAGATGACAACCTTCAAAGGCAAGATGAAGATTGTCAATTTGCATGTGAGCATGAAGGGTATTAATGTTCCGGGTACAGTTGAAGTCAGCGGCGAAAAGGGCTTATTCGATTACATCGGAACGTATCTTTTCGACACCATTAACGTGGTTGTGACGGATGGAGCCAAGGCTAATATTGATACCGGCGACCTCGATGATACTGTGACTGTGTCAGTCAATACGAACGGTACGGCTGATATCATTACCGGCGAGGGTGACGATGAGATTAAAGTCACTGCGGAAGATGGTGGTACGGTCACAATCGACAGCGGGAACGACATTGATACGATTACTGCCACAATTGGCACAAATGGGACACTGATCATCGACAGTGGGGATGGAGATGATATCGTTACACTCAAGATTAAGGAGAGTGGAAATGCGACAGTCTCCACTGGTGATGGCAACGATCAATTCACTATAGAGAAAAGTGGAAGTGTCATTGATGAGAATCCAGGCAATAAAGTTACCGTTTCCCTTGGTGAAGGAACCAACAGCGCAACGGTGAATATTTCCATTGCGGATCTTATTAAGGATATTGAGTTCAACAGCAGTGCAACCAGTTCTGATTCGATTCACTTTCTTGGAACATTGAAGTCAAAGAGTGACAGTGATCCGGAGGATTATGTTGCGATCAGCGGAACTTCCATGGATCATCTTGTGTTCACAAACAATAATAAGAAGAAGCTCAATGTTACAACCTCCAATATTAAGGTAATGACAGATGCGCTTGGAAATAAGCAGAAGAAAACATTGACTTCAAAGACCTCTGATTATACATATACGGAAGCGGATCAGCCGTTCACTGATTATGTGGTAACCATGCCAAGTGCTGATCTTGGAGATGTTGTGATCACCTCAAAAGATAATCAGCAGCTCTTGCTTTCCTCCGTCATCATCAATACAGATTCTGTTAAGGTAACAGACAATAAAGTAACCATTGAAAAAGGGAAGACAGTTGAAGTACATGGCTTAAATCTCATTCTCAGAGGAAGAGAATTTGATATTAAAGGGAAAATAAAAGCAGATTATCTGCGGATTGAAGCATCGGATGGAACTGGTGCACATGGACGTTCGTTCTCTGATCTTTACAGCGGATATAACGAAGCAGAAAACGCTGTTTCAGCAGCGATTGATGCGGGACTTGATATGGCCGCAGAGCTTATTAATGTGTCCAATGACGCAGGCATCCTGATTGATTCAGACGCAGAGATCTATAGTGCAGGAGATGTTGTCCTTTCCGCACAGGTGAATCAGAACAGCGGTATGATCTCATTCTTATCTGGAATCAATGTTGTTAATGTGAAGGTCGCAAAAGCAGGCATCGATATAAAGGGTAAAATTTTTGCTGGCTGGGACTTTTCGAATGATACATGGAATAAAGGGTCTTATGGATCAGTAATTGCGGATGCCAAAATCAATACTTCCATTGGATACGATACCGATGGTAAGGAAGAAAGCGGTATGCCATTGGCCATCAGTGTTGGTATTGCGGATGCATATATCAATATTGAACAGGGTGCAGAAGTTTATGCAGCAAGAGACATCTGGCTTAATTCCAAATCCGAATTAAAGATTCATACCAGAGCTGACTCTGGAATTCTGTCTTCCACGGCACCGGTTGCGTTAGGTGTTGCGGTTTTAAATAATGATTCCAACGTATTCGTGGATGGAACGCTTGTGGCAGGCGGGAATATTCATGCCACTGCACTTGGAAATACCAAAGCAAAGACAATCTCGGATAAAGGAGAGAGTCACGACAATGAGTCTGGCGGATTCTTTGGAGTGTCTGTTGTATTACAGGATGTAGCTGCAGAACTTGGAAGTCACGCGGACGTTAACGCTGACGGAAGTGTAGCGGTTGTATCCAAGGCTTCTGAAAATATAGAAAACCGTGCTGCATCTTCTACTCAGAGCATTGATAAGAAGAAAGATGATGGAGTTTTAAGCCAGGTCAAGGACATGGGAATCAAGCTGCTTACCGATAAGGTGCTCCCATGGGTAAAGGAAAAGATCCGTGAGAAGTGGCTCGGTGCAGATTCTGTCAAAATGGAGAAGCTTGTCAAGGCGATTGATAAGGTAGCGAGTTCCGACCGCTCGGTTCAGATTGATGATGACGCGCAGAGTCATGGTGAAGTAAAAGTTAATATTGAGAATTCTGAGGCGAGTGGTGTTTCCAGCTCAACCGCTTCTATCACCATCACTCCGAATAGTGGATATCAGGTTAAGAAGGTATATGTTCGTCTGTACAATCCGGGCGATAACTCCTATGAAACTAAAGATGTGCCATTGGCTACTGATAACACATATAACTTCCTGTTCAACAAACAGAATGCAATATTGTTTGTTGAATATGAGGAAAAAGATGAAGAATTAAATCTTGATGAACTGGATGTATTTGATAATTCCAGCAGTTCAAGCAGTGACAGTGATATCGATCTGCAGGATCTGATTGATAATATCAATGAAGAGGATCAGACTTCTTCATATCACAAAATATTGAATGATTCGGCGGATGATTCTGAACTTATCAAACTCGAACTCAGCGGGGATGGTGGAGCACTGCTCAACTACGAAACTGATCCGAATGATCAGAATAAGAGTTATCTGAAAGCAGCGCCCGGTCAGGTTCTGCGGCTGATTCCTAACCCCAATACAAATAAGACACTGAAACAGGGTGGCCTGACTGCGACTTATAAGATAAAAGAAAATGACAAAGACGTCACTAAGACGGTTATTATCAACCCCAATGATAAAGGACGCTATATTTTCGAAATCCCGGAAAATATTCTTGTTTCAGAAGGCCTTAAGTTCAAAGCGGTCTTTGTGGATAACGGAAATGCGGATGCTGAAGCAAATACCACACAGACGCAGATTACCGGTGCTATTGCGGTCGTTGTTGCGGAAAATGACAGCCATGCAGTAATCGCTTCTGATGCGAAGGTTGTTGCGGCAGGTGGCGTAACCGTTAATTCCAACGTGAAGACGGTGGTCTCCAATCTTGCGGATGGGACTGCGGTATCCAAGACATCTTCTTCTGAAGGCACAAAAGATGATACGAATTACGCCATCAAGCGTGACAGTGAAAAGACATACAGTGGTTTTGATGCGCCAGGATACCAGTATGGTCTGGTACTTGAAAATAGCGGTAATGGCAACGTTTCCTATCAGGCAGTGGATCATGTGAATAACGCCTATACCTTTACCATTACACCGAATGATGGATATTCGGTTTCCAGCGTTACTCTTGTTTATTACCAGGGAGGCGACCGTAAAACGGAAGTACTTTCAGCTGGTGAAGATGGCAAGTATACGGTGAATCTCAACAGCATTGCGTCCATCCTCAGCGCTCTTGATAAATGATCTATTGCGAAAGTAGTAGTTACCTTTGGTAAAGATAATGAGGTTACGGTTGGCGATGACAGTTCTGTAACACCGATTATCCCTAATCCAATCAAAATCACTTACAACGGCTTGAAACATGGAACTGGCAGTGATGAAACCTTTATTGAAATGGGGAAGGTTTACTTTGACAGTGTCGATACTTCCAGTGGTCATGATGTATATGTATTCACTGCAGATCCGGCTGCGACCTATGTTCTTGATGGAAAGCTGACCGCAAGCTGGACTGATCTCAGCGGTTCCCATACTGTAGAACTGCAAAAGGATGGGGACAAATGGAAACTTGATTCGGCAAATATTCCGATGGGTGCTCTGATTACAGTATCGGGAAAGTTTAAGGGAGATTTCCATGATTTTGAAACCACCGGCACAATCACGAATGGCACAATCAAAATCTATGATAAGCAGATCAAAGCGACGGATAAGCCGAAGATATTGGTTACACCAGCGGCAGGGTATTCTGTAAATGAGATTACGATTACCTACACTGGCCGAGATGGTTTATCTACGACAACAACGCTTACCAAGTCCGGTAATAACATTACTCAGGTAAAGGATAAGGATAATAAGCCGATTGAAAACCTGTATGAGTTCACGCTTCCTGATAACGTATATTCCGGAAGTAAGATCAAGGTTACTGCGACGTTTACACAGAAGACGATTCGCCTTTATACCGGAACGAATTCTGATTCTACCGAGTTTACGCTTTCTGAAAGCAATGTGGCAGCCGGAGACAAGGTTACCGTAACCGCAAGTGATAAGAAGCTAAAAGAAGGCTATCACATCAGTAAGGTTACCGTAGTTAATAATGCGAATAATGAAACTGTTCTGACGGGAACAGACACGGTTTTCACTATACCTTCGGATATTTCGGAATCTGCGAATCTGACCGTAAAAGTTGAATTCAAATTAGGTGAAATTGAAGTTAAGGAAGCCAGCCTTACGAATGGAAAAATTGAGCCGGTAGTAGCTCGCTCTGACCGAGGAGATACCGTTACGGTCAAGGTGCTGCCAAGTGATGGGTATCGAATCAAGACTGGAACCTTTAAGGCGGTAATCAAAGCAAAAGATGGATCATACAGTTCAGAAGCTTACATGAACCGCAAGAACGATACAACGTATACGTTCCTGATTCCTTCCGATATTACAGATCCGTCAAAGATCGAAATCAGCTTTGTCGGAGAATTCATTCCTGGTCAATCGGACAACTCCGCCTATGAGACAAGTCTTGGGGCAGGGGTTGCGGTAACCGTTGCCAATTCAGAAAGTGATGCGGAACTTCGCGGTAAGGTAGAAACTGAGAAGGGTATCAAGCTGAAGTCTAACGCAAATGGTTCTGTCTCCACCGAGTCCAAAGCAGGGTTCAGTAAGACAAATAACGGATTTTCCGGTGCGATCTCAGTTCAGGTCGCTTCACTGAATGCCAAAGCATTGATGTTCAAAACTTCCGATGTCAAGATGAACGGCGATCTTAAGATCAGTGCAGAGGCAAGACCGACATTTGTCGTAAAAGCGGATGCGTCTGGAAATAAAGAAGCAGGGAATGTTGGTGTTGGATCTGGTATCGCTGTAGCGGTAAATGGCTCTGATGTATTTGCGGGTATTCAGGATGGAACAAAGATTTCCGGCCTGAATGATGGAAAGGTGCGTTCCATTTCGATTACAGCAAATGAGACACTGAAGGATACTGTAAATGCCAAAGCTGGTGCAGCCGGAGGAACCGCTGCTGTTCCGGTAGCGGCAGTTGATGTTACAGGATCTTCAGCAGTTTCGTATTTCGGTAAGATTGATGGCGATGCATTGGAACTCAATACTGAAACCAACGGCAATGTATCAGTTTCCGCAACGAATGAATCCAAACATACAATCGACGCAGATGCCAGTGCAACAGGCAAGGGGACTGGTATCGGTCTTTCCGTTGCGGCATCTGTCATTTCTGATCGTTCTGAGGCAAAGCTCAATCATTCGATTCATGGCAATAACATCACTGTTTCTACGAATACGATTTCCGAACTGAACGGAAACGCAAAAGCAAGCGCAGAAGGCGGAAAGAAGGGAAGCGGCAGTGCAGATAAAAAAGCAGATGGACTGCTTGGCAATGCGGGCAGACTCGCCAATTCAAATAAATCTTCTTCCGTTTCTTCCAGTAAAGTTGATAAGGCAGTAAGCGGTCGTCAGAATGCTGAGACAAGCGAAGGTTCCGTTGAGGTTGCCGGAGCAATCGCTGTGAATATTCAAAACAGCGTATCCAAGTCTGAAATCGCAGATGGCAATTCTATTACAGCCGATGGCATTGTGGGGGTAACTTCAGAAAACAGTACCATCAGTAAGATTAAGGCAAACGCTGCTGCTACAAATTCCAACATTGGTGTTGGGGTTGGGGCTGCTGTAAATATCATTACCATTGAAAACACAGCATATGCAGGAAATGGAGCGATTACAGCAAATGAGCTTATAGTCACTGCCTTAACGAGAGAAACAACGCCAAAAGATGAATATACGATCGTTAAAAAGATCAATACGTATGATGATCTTGAGGTTCAACTTGGAAAGGTTACCGAAGAATATATCACCAAGCTGATCAAGGAAATGGGTCTGGATAAGTATGGCATCTCTGAATCTTTATTGAGTGAAATCATCGGGTCAGTTACGAAAGAAACAGCGCAATCTTTAATTGAATCCACGGGATTACGTGATCTGCTTGGGGATGGAGACCTCTCTCAGAAATACGAGAAGGCACTTGAGCTTCTGAACAAGTCTGAAGATGGTCTGCTCAGTCTGCCGGAACAGCTGATCGAACCACTGCTTGAGGCAATTGAAGGTGTAACCGATCTGAGTGATCTGTCTTCCGAAGAACTTGCGGCACTCAGAAGTACGCTTGTGGAGAATCTGACAGCGGAACTGCAGCGACAGCTGAAGAGCAGCGGAGTTGGTCTCTTTACAAGTATTAAGGATGGCATGGTTGAATACCTGTCAAAGAATGCCGGAGATCTGTTCAGCGGATTATTCAGTGGACACGCGAAAGAGAATATCAAAAAGGTTTTTGTCCAGGTTAAGGACGAACTGTTAAAAGCTCTTAAGAAAGAACTGAAGAACTTCACGGTAAATACCATCAGTGAAACCATCAAGTCAACGACGATTACCGGCGTATCTTCTAAGAATGTCGATCTGATTATTGACGGGTTCAAAGGTGCCAAGAATGCGTATACCGCAGGAAATATTGATAATATTCTGAGCAGTGCTTCCGGTCATATTACCGATACTTTCCGTACGGAAGTATTCGATTATGAAGTAATGATCACGAAGCTTGCGGAGACAGATTTTTCCTCAACGATTCAGAAATCACTTCTTGATGCGGCCAAGAAAGCTTCCGTAACACTTACAAATTCTTCGATCGCTGCTCTGAGTGATCACTTTGATCTGAAGCTTGACGCAGAAGATGATCCTGTAGGTCATGTTATTGATACCCAGGCGATTTCCGGTGCCGGCACAAAAGAGATTGGTATTGCGGGAAGTGTTGCAGTAACCGTATTGAATGAAACCACAAAAGCTGCAGTAAGCGATGGTGATTTGCTTAAAGTAACCGGGGATATGACGGTTGAGGCCAAAGGATTACGGGAAGTTACGAACAAAGCTTCTGCTGCACTTGACGCAAATGGAGACGCTGCTTCCAATAAGGCAGCCGATACTGAAGCAAATTCTGATGTGGCGAAGGGAAATAATACCGTTAAGGGCAAACATGTGACGGTAGATCTTGGGGCTGGTGTAGAAGGCGAAATCCTCAGCGCAGATAAGAATGATGACAAACCGAAGATCTATATCACTCTGAAAGATGGCTATAAGCTTCCTGAAACGAACTCCAAGCCGGTAGCGACATACAGCTACACCGGAACAGATGGCAAGGAAGTAACAGGTACGATTGAACTCACCAAGTCTGGAGATAAATATATCATTGATCCTAAGTCCGGCGATCTTAGCAGTCTTGCGGGTGATAAGGATGTAAGAATCAAGTTGATTCCGGAAGAAATTCTTTATGCACTTCCGACTCCAGAGATTATTACGGACCTTTCCTCCTATGAAT
>JAFUGM010000092.1 GCA_017469355.1 Solobacterium sp.
CGATACGATTACCGTATCCTGTGAAAACGTATTACTGTCCATTGGTCAGTCAGTGATCGCAGGCGGCTTATTTGAAGGAACTGCGGTTGAATTCAACTGTAACGGAACCGTTAAGGCAGACCCGGTTACCTTCCAGACCGCAGAAGAAGATATCTTCGTGGGTGGTGATGTATACCATGGTGCACGGTTTGCGATCGATGCGATCGCAGGCGGAAAACTCGCCAGCGAATCCATGCATAGAAGCGTGCATCCGGGTCAGTCTCAGACCATTGCGAGAGACCTCCGTCAGTTCATTGAACTGAATAAGAGCGACATCGTAGTCGAACAGTATGACAACGCGAAGCGACAGGTTCCTGGTAAGCGTGCAGATGCGGCACTGACCTTCAAGGATGAACGTCTTCCGTTTACCGAGGACCAGGTACGCAAGGAAGCCAACCGCTGCCTGTCCTGTGGAGCGACAACCGTCGATCTCAACCGCTGTATCGGTTGTGGTCTTTGTACAACACGGTGTGAGTTTGACGCTATCCATCTTTCCAGAGACTTACCGGATG
The DNA here is from genome assembly GCA_017469355.1 of Solobacterium sp. Taxonomy (GTDB): domain Bacteria; phylum Bacillota_I; class Bacilli_A; order Erysipelotrichales; family Erysipelotrichaceae; genus Bulleidia. The sequence goes on from JAFUGM010000092.1 coordinate 552, forward strand.
CGTCCAACTATGTACGTTGTGAAGATAAGATCATCCCGGTAGCCAAATATGCGGCACAGCGTGAGATGAAGATTATCTTCAAGAACAAGAATCATGCATGAGATGGGCATCGTAATGCATCTGGCAAAGACGCTGGATGAGCTTGCGGAAGAACAGAATATTGTAAAGATTGGTTCAGTTACCCTACAGGTAGGAGAAGTCTCCGGCATCATGACAGACCTGTTTATCGATGCCTGGGATTACTTCAAGGTAAAACATCCGGTATTAACAGAAAGTGAATTGAAACTGGAAACACTTCCAGCAGTCACCTACTGTGAAAACTGTGAGAAAACCTATGAAACTGTAAAGTACGGTAAAACCTGTCCACATTGTGGCAGTGGAGAAACCTACCTGTTAACTGGAAACGAATGCATTATTAAGGAAATTGAAGCAGAGGAGGGGGAGTAATCCCCCCTTTTCTGTACCCTAAAATGGCAATATATACCAATATTGTGCAAATCCGATGTAAGCACCAGCGTTTTTAGGGGTACAATAGTGCTGGAAAGTACCTTTTTTATGGTACTCAGCAGCAGTGGTATTGATTGAGAAGGGGCAGTCTTATTACGGCATATGAAGAATAACAAATACAACTGAACAGGCTTAACCAAAAGTTCAGTTTTTCTATACCGTTAATAGAATTGGTGTACCACTTTAAATTACATGGAGGCGATCGTATGAAGGAGATCTCAAGAAAACTATCAGCGCTGTTATTATCAGCAGCGATGTTTCTCTCTAATGGCATAACTGCCATAGCAGAGGAAACGGGAGAGGAAGAAGAATATACCGAACCCACCCAGGAAGTTATAGATGAAAGTGATCCTTCAGAGGGTTCTTTTGAAGAACAGCAGGATGAAGAAGAGGCTGTTCAAGATGAAGACGGGGGGGTAGCTGATGAAGGCTCCCTGGATGAAGAAATTACTGATACAGAAGAGATTCAGCAGGTCCCGGCAACCAGAAAAGCAGCTAAGGCTGCAAATGGTTCTGATGATGCACGAACTGTTACTATTACTTTTTATGATTATGACGGGGATACGGTTGATGAAACTGCTTCTATTGGTGATGAGTATTATTTAGTTTTTTTTAACAATGGTGTGAAAGGCGTTGAAAAAATAACCCCGAAGAATGGCGTAGCGACACTAACGTTTTTAGATAGCGACAATACCGAACAATGGTGGAAACTACTCCAACTGGTAAGGTACACAGGTGGAGATTTGACAGAAAGTACTGCTTCTGGTAAATGGTACTATGATGGCGAAGGCACTCTGACAAAGCCAAACGATTTTGAGATATATTCACTTGAGGGACAACCAGTAATTGAGGATAACCATACATACAATTACATAGCGGTTAAGAGAAAGGTGTATGAGTACAGCGTTGCTGAATCGACGCATAATCCAATTGAACTTGAAGAGGGTTATCGAGACAATTGGTATCTGCTTTCTACATTAACTAAGGCAGATGGTAAAAAGTTATATCACATTGATGGAATTAATTTATATGGCTTATCTGCATTTCCGGAGACAGGCACTAAGAGTATTGGGAGCTATCAAGAAAAGGACAATTCAGGCAGTACAGCCTTATATGAGTCAGGCGATACGGTGGTAAATGAACTTGTGCATGTAAGCCAGCCGATGTCTAATTATTATGATGTTGTTGATGGCACCACCGGTAACAATCGAGAAAGCTTTGGGGATGGTGATGTAGTAGGAAAGTACAAAATCTCATCAACAAGTGCAGATGGGGTTGGAACAATAACACTTACTAAGTCTCAAGATTTTACGATTAAGACTGAGTTTAAAGACGCAAATGGCGGGTCAATTTCTAGTTCAGTTCCTTCTGACTATTATCTGCTTGTCAAAATGGTGAGAGGTGGCAAGTCGTATTACGCGTTGCATAAAGTAAGTGACACTAATCCTTCGTCAAAATCGGAACCGATTGTATTTAAAGAATTGATTGACAATAACGGTAATAAATCTATTGGCACCACCCCTAATTATTATTCTGGTACTGAGACAATTAGTACTCAGGTTGTTACTGGGACAAGTGATTTGTTGAGTGCGATCACCAGTACAGATTCTTCAATAGTTCGATATAACGAAAATACAATAGGCGGAACGCAGAACAGTGATCTTACAAAAGATTTGTTTTCCTCATCTTCAACAATTACTGATGGGACAATAACGACAGTATTCACGAAGAAAAAGGATGACGGAAAAGATCATACAATCACTGTATCTTTCTATAAGAAACGTGAGAATTCTGTGTCGGAAGCAAAATTGAACCCTTCAACTAGTAATATGGCAGCAGATAGTGAAGGGCAGTATTTCTTCCGAGTTCGTCTTTATAACAACAACAAACTCATTGGATATAAAATCGTTCCAGTAAGCACAACACAAGCTGAAGACGCAAACAATACAGGCAAATTTAGTCTTACAATTCCCGGGGCTGATACATTCCAGCTGGTAGACGACAAAGGTGTTGATATTGCTGGCGGTGGACTTCATTATGACCCGAGTATGTATACTTGCGATGTTCGTTTATACAAGACTACGGGCTCCGTTCCTACAAATCTTTCTGACATTTCAAATAATGGTACAGATCAGATAGAAGGATATGACTTCTGGCAGAATGTGTTTAGCGAACAAAAGACAGGTGATGAAATCACAAGTACAAACACAGATATTTCACTCTATCAGGCCTATAAAAAGATCTATCAAGTAAAAGTTGTGATTGACCCGGAGGCTTCCCCGGATTCTATTGCATTGAATGTGAAAGCGGAACATAAGACAACAAATACAGATAGTCTTGAAATTGCGAATTTAGTTGGAAGCGAACAGTATCGCTCAGAGACTACAACAGATGGCAAAACAATAATTACATATGTAATTGAAAACCAAGAAGCAAATACGTATAATTGGACCACTCATCCTGAAAATAATACGATTTCTGGAAATGAAACCTTCACTTTACTCTTAAAACAGAACGGTAAGGAAGTAAACGAAGGTTATCCGGTGAAGATCGGGAATGAGTATTATACCGTTCACTATGATACTGGCAACGTTTCAGGAACAAATGTCAACGTTGATGATGCTAGAACGGTAACGACCATTACTCATTATGTGAATCTTACTAAAGCAACTTATGATGATGCTATTACTCCCTATGACGTCTTAGGTGAAGGTGAGGAGTATGGCGTAGTTGCGAATGAATATATTAAATGCGATCACTCGGAAACTAATTTTGCGGTAAATGTATTTAGAGAAGAATCCAGTGCAGGTTTTGACTTAGCTGCGAATAATGGTGAGTCGAATGTAATGCCATATTACGTAGGAGAATACAATGTAATCCATTTCACAAGCAACGTTACAGTGAATCCCGAAATAAATACCCCTAGCACGAAAAGCGATCCTTACGTACACAATAGCAACAACTCTGAAGAGTCAACAGATCACATCCATCAGGATGGAGGCGGATATGATGTTACTGTCATTCCTACACCGAAGGAAGAAGTTCAATCATATGTCAATGGACTTATTAACAAATTGACTGAATCTTCAGAGACTTATAGAGACAAGCCGAGTGTCAAAGCGGGAGGCAAAGTGGTCGATACCACGAGTTTTCCTGATAATACAACAATTTATATTGATTCGACAGATTTGATAATAGACCAACCAGGATGGACGATTAAAAAGCTTGAAGGACAATCCATCGTATTAAATATCCCGGGAGATACCGTTGATATTTCTAAAGAAGTTGTGTCTGTTTACAAATATGATGAGAATGGGAATCTTGTTCCCGTTAAAGAAAACCTTGATTCAAATACCGGTGGAAATGGCGGAAACAAAGAACACAATGCTGATGTAGAAGAATACATCTTGAACCATATTGTGTTCAATGCCTATGAAGCCTCGAAAGTGAACTTCACAAGTGGTCCGGCCGGCCTCTTCCTTGCGCCAAATGCGTACGTTGAGGAAATCAGCGGTTCTGGTACTGGTTGGGTTGCAACAGGAAATACATTTAAGCAAACAAGCTCAGAATGGCATTTCTTCAGAACACAGCGTAAATATAGAGGGAAAGGTGATTTCACTCTATCTGGTAAAAAGAAAATTGTTGAAGGAACTGAAGCAAAAGACTATTCCGAATTCAGCTCCATGAAATTTGAATTCGAACTTTACAAAGTGGATCAAAAAACAGGTGAAAAAACTGGAGATGCTATAGAAAAGACAAAGGCTGACTCAAAGGGAGATTTCAGTTTCACTACACTAAAATTTACAGAGACAGATGTACCGAAGGGCCAGACTAAAACCTTTTACTATGTCATTAAGGAAGTCGTTCCTGAAGGCGGAAAATCCGGAAATGTAAGTTATAACGCAGCACCTGTCTACGTTAGGGTTGTTGCGGAAGACAACAGTGAAGGTGTAATCAGCTTAACAATCTCTAAAGCAGAAACATTCTCTACTGCCGAAGAAAATAGCGTTTGGGTGCCTATTGAAGGAAGCGTTAAAGAAGGCAGTACCAAGAAGATATATGAAATTGGAGACTTCACGAACAGTTACAGTGCGAGCGGCACAGCCAAACTGAGCGCAGAGAAAGCGGTAAGTGGAGCGGAATGGCCGACAGGCAAGACAGCAACATTCAAACTTACAGCGGAAGACGGAGCGCCGCTTCCTACTACAGGAACAGAAAAAGATCTGACAGAAGCAGGGAGTGTTGAGTTCGGAGAGATCGAATACACAGCAGAAGGAACCTATGTCTATAAGATCAGTGAGACCAGTAATTGGGGCCCGGGCTGGAGTGTAAGTCCGACAACTGCGATCACAGCAACAGTGAAGGTAACGGACAACGGAAACGGAACCCTCGAAACATCAGTCACATATGATCCGACGGACAAAAAGTTCACGAACAGTTACAGTGCGAGCGGCACAGCCAAACTGAGCGCAGAGAAAGCGGTAAGTGGAGTGGAATGGCCGACAGGCAAGACAGCAACATTCAAACTTACAGCGGAAGACGGAGCGCCGCTTCCTACTACAGGAACAGAAAAAGATCTGACAGAAGCAGGGAGTGTTGAGTTCGGAGAGATCGAATACACAG